>CALFCX010000111.1 GCA_937950635.1 uncultured bacterium | reverse complement strand
TACGAGATGTAGCCGTGACTGGAGTTCAGACGTGTGCTCTTCCGATCTTACTGTCGTATTTGACGGCGGAGATGCTGATATTGCCGCAGGCATAAAGACTGATATTGTTATGCCGTTTTCGTGTGTCATACAGGAAGTTACAGTGCTTTCCAGCCAGGAAGGATCCATAGTAATAGATATCTGGAAAGATTCTTATTCCAATTTTCCGCCTACGGAGGCAGACAGCATAACGGCTTCCGCAAAACCCACCATAAGCTCGTCAAATAAAAGCAAGGATTCCACGCTTTCCGGATGGACTAAGACCCTTTCCGGCGGAGATATATTAAGGGTTGTTGTTGATTCTTGTACGGGCATCCGTAATTGCATGCTGAGTCTGACAGTGTTAAGGAACTAGTCCATTGAGACATTTTTCCTCCGGATATTTTTTTGATACATCAAAAAAAGCGATTCTATTGTTCTTTTTTCTACTGCTTATGTCCTGCCGGGTTTTTGCCGCGGTGGTCACCTGGGAAGGGGTCGGTAACTGGTCCGATCCAGCCAACTGGTCAACAGGCGTTACCCCCGATGCGACCAGTAATGTCGTGTTCAATTCCGGATCTTCGGTTTCTACTATTGATTCTTCTTTTGCGGGAACCGTGTCGACTGTTACGATTGAGAGCTCTTACACAGGTACGATCGAACAGTTGTCAAACCTCACGGTGAATGGATCTTTTATACAAAGCGGCGGATGGTTCAACTCCGACAGGACAAAGACTTTTTCGGTCGGAGGCAGCTTTCAGATACCAAGCGGTGAGGCCCATAATTTTACAAGATTTTCGGGGATCGGGACAGAAGGAGATCCGTATCTTATCTACGATATATACGGTTTGCAGGCGTTAAACTGCTTTTTGGGTGTATCTAACAGTTCAGTCTATTTTAAGATGGCAAATGATATAGACGCAAGTATCACGGCGCACTGGGATTGGACGGGATCGGTATTCCAAGGATTTTCTCCGATCGGCTATTTTCCTGACAGCTACCACTATGACCCGGCAGGAGGCTCCACTCACTCCCAGGTGGCCTTTAACGGCAACAGCAAGGTGGTCTCAAACCTGTACATTTACCGGCCTGCGCAATTCTACGTGGGGCTTTTCGGATATAGGAATGCTGATACAGGATATATTGGTGTTACGAATGCAAATATCACGGGAAGCATACATACGGGAATACTTGCCGGCTGGAATAACGGCGCTATAGTAGGTTACTGTTATTCCAGCGGAACGGTAACAGGCACCGAAGGTACCGGAGGATTGGTCGGACAGAGCAACGGCGGTTCATTTTGGCTCTGCCATTCGACGGCAACGGTTGCTTCCAGCGGCAAGAATACCGGCGGCCTTGTCGGAGTCGGCGGGAACGGCTATTTAAATTGTTATGCTACCGGAGACGTGACAGGAGATTCTGATTCTCAGGGAGGATTGGTAGGCTGGTTCAACGGGACGGTAAACGGCAGTTATTCAACGGGAAATGTAACAGGCCTTTCAAACTGTTTTAATACAGGCGGATTTGTTGGGAATAGTGCGGGAGGCACTATTCTTGACAGCTATTCTACGGGGAACGTTACGGTTGGCAGCGGTTCTTCCGGTACAGGCGGATTTGCCGGTCAAGGATTTGAAAGCACGTTCACCAATTGTTATTCAACCGGCAAGGTCACGGCAGCCAGTGCCGGCGGTTTTTTAGGCGTGGATAGCGGCGGGACACCCAGCACAAATACATCTTGTTACTGGGACAGCACAAAGAATCCCATGTTGAACAGTGCCAGCACGGGGAGCTTAACCGGAGTGAGCGGAAAGACTACGGCGCAAATGAAACAAAGGGCTACTTATTCCGGCTGGGATTTCGGGAATATCCTCAGTATTTGGACGATCGATGAAGGCAAGAGTACTCCCCAGGAAACATGGCAGATATACAATTGGACAGGATGGTCAGGGGATGGGGATTGGACAAAATTGGAGAACTGGTTAGTGAATTATGCTACTCCCGAAGTATATCCGCAGAATAATACGCATAAAGTCCTTATAAATAGCAGCGGCTCAATAACTGTTCCGTCTGATCTGACACTTGGAGGATTACAGCTAGGGGCTGGTTATACAGGTACAGTTACGCTAGGAGGTGATCTCACTCTCAGCAGTTCAGGCACCAGGGAAGGCTCTCTTAACCTGTTCGGCGGGACTTTGGACGCCGGAGCTTACAATATAGAGATAGACGGCAACTTCATAAAAGGCGCTTCTTCTACTTTTGCGGATGATGACAGTATGGTATCCTTCACAGGAAGCACCCCGTCTTCTATAGAGGGACAGACCTCTTTTAAAAGATTTGTTTGTACTACGCCCGGGAAGGTCCTTGTGTTTGAGCCAGGTTCCGTGAATACGATCGAGGCTGGCGGTTTTCTTACAATAGAAGGCAATTCTTTTAATCCTATAACTCTTAAAGCTGCTGTTCCTGGCAGCCAATGGAAGATACATCCTCTTTCCCAGAAGATCGTTTCAAATTGTATAGTTTACGACTCAATGAATATAAGCGATGAAACGATCGTTACGGTCTCTTCCGTGGACAAAGGCAATAATACGGGGTGGAGCTTTGATTCTCACCTTTTTGAAACCTTTTCCAATGCCGGAGGCACCATTGAACCGGGAGGATTGATCATAGTTCCTACCGGAACTACCAGGGAGTTCTCGATATATGCCGATAGCGGATATTATTTGTACGACGTGAAGATAGACGGGGTATCTACTACCGATGCGCTTTCGGTACCTTTTCTGTTAACGTTCGAGAGTGTTTCTTCTACGCATACCATAGAAGCCGTCTTCTATCAGGATTCTTATAGGATATGGGACGGCGGGGGAGCTACCAATAACTGGTCTGATCCCGGGAACTGGAGCGGCGACACCACGCCTGAAAGCGGGACTTCCGTATTGTTTGACGCAACGAGCGTTAAAAATGCCACTATCGATGCTTCTTTTCAGGGGAACATACAAAACATAACGATAGAGGTCGGCTATACGGGGACAATAAGACAGACCACGGACCTGACGATAGAAGGAAGTTTCAGCCAGTCTGGAGGGCGTTTCTATTCTGATACGACAAAAATATTTTCTGTCGGCCAGAGTTTCTATATAACGTTTGAGGCGGAAACTTTTAAAAGATTTTCCGGTGCCGGGGATTCTGAAGAGGACCCGTTCATCATATATGACGTTTATGGACTTCAGGCGATGCAATCCTATATGGCGTCATATTTTAGACTGAACAATAATATTGATGCATCTTCCACATCAAAATGGAACTGGAGTGTTGGCTTGTCAACACATGAAGGGTTTTCCCCTGTAGGTTTCACCACGAGCGGCGATATAGGGGATCTTACCAATCCTTTTGAGGGGCATTTTGACGGAAACAATAAAACTATTTTCAACCTTTGGATAGACCGCCCTTCGTCGACCTATGCAGCTTTATTTGGCACCGCTCAAGGAGCTTCATTTAAGAATGTTAATCTTGAGAATGTTCACGTTAGAGGAGGTGTCATGGCAGGAAGCCTTGGCGGATGGCTGCAATTATGTACGGAAACGATACGGAATTGTGTTTCAAGCGGGAACATTGTAGTTTACAGTTCCGGTGCCGGCGGACTTATAGGAGTTTCACTGTTCAATAATGTGTCGGAATGTGCTTCTTCTGTGAATGTAACTGCCCTGGGTAGCGAGACTATGATATTTGGCGGGTTGATCGGGCTGTTCGATATAGGAACTCTTTACAATTCTACCGCTTCGGGCGATATAAATGCGGAGGGCAATACTTTTGTCGGCGGCCTTGTCGGCATGATGAGCGTTATGTATGAAGGCGGAGGAGGCACCATCGAAGGATGTTCTGCTTCGGGGGATATATCCTGCGCAGGATACTGCGGAGGTCTGGTCGGCACTGTCGGCGTATCGATACCTAGTGATGATCCGGATACATTCGAAGCGAGAGGCACTGTCAGGAACAGCCATTCTACAGGCAATGTTGTCGGCAGTATCTATACCGGCGGGCTGATCGGTTGTATCGTGGGAGAGAACGGCGCTTACATCAGCAATTGTTATTCGTCTGGGAATGCCGGAGCGCAGAACTCGCTATTTTCAGGGGGGTTGGTAGGGGGTAACGGCACTTTTGGGGATGTTAATTTTTACGGCGCGGCCATAGACAATTGTTATGCTTTGGGTAATGTTACCGGCGCTTTGGGTATAGGAGGTTTTGCCGGGGGCAATATCGGCCAAATAACGGACGGTTGTTATTCTTCCGGAACCGTTACTATGGACGAATCGGGCTTTGCGATAGGCGGTTTTACAGGAGCTAATCTTGGAACAATAGAGGGTTGTTATTCAACAGGCGGTGTTAATGGACAGAATGCCGCCGGTTTTGCAGGGATAAACTTCGGGGTCATAAACAAATGCTATGCTCTGGGGAATATCACCGGGACCGGAGGAGATGATTTTATCGCTGGATTTGTTTGCCAGAATCAATCAGGGATAATCAATAGTTACTCCTACAGCAATGTGTCTGGAGGCAATATTGTCGGAGGTTTTGCCGGAGGCAATGCCGGGACCATACTTAATTGTTATGCGGCCGGATCCGTTGAGGGGATAGCTTATGTCGGTGGATTTACGGCCGGGAATTATATAAATGACGAAGAATACGGGGATATTCCCGGTACTATAGAAAAATGCTATGCCAGAGGACTTGTGACGGGATATTCTGACACCGGCGGATTGGTCGGGGCTATTGTAGAGGGTTCAGTGATCACGGATTCTTATTATGACGAGAGTACCGGCCAAAGCGATACCGGCAAAGGCACAAAAGAGACTACCGCAGGCATGAAGGACCGGGCAACATTCTCGGGATGGGATTTTGACAATATCTGGCTGATGGACGAAGGGACCAGCCGCCCCTATCTTTACTATCAGGCATACAACTGGACAGGGTCTTCTGATGCTTCTACTTGGACGGATCCGGGTAACTGGACCGTAAATCTAATTGAAAATTATGGATATCCTTATGCGGGAGTTCAAAGTGTTTTCATTAATTCAGGAACGGATACCATAACAATCCCTCATGATATTACGGTAGGAAGACTGGAGTTAGGCCAGGGATTCGGAGGAACCGTGCAGCTTGGAGGTGCATTGAACATCGATAATGCCGGAGAGAGGGAGGGGAGCCTCATTCTTAAAGGAGGTTCTTTTAATGCTGCATCAGGGACCTTGAACATAGACGGTAATTTCAAAAAAGACGGCGGGGTATTCACTTGCGGCACAAGCACGGTGAATTTTGCGGATTCGTCAAGAATATCTTCTGTGGAAGGCAATTCAACTTTTCATGCGTTACAATGTGTATCTTCTGGAAAGATAATTTCTTTTGAGGCCGGTTCGGTCCAGACAATAGAAGGATATTTCAAGGCCGAGGGGTCCTATGGCAGCAAAGTCAAGCTTACGAGCTCTGATCCCGGATACCGCTGGTATATAGACCCTCAGGCAACGAGGTCTGTCACTTTTGCCGATGTTTCCGATTCTGAGAACATCAACGCGACCGAAATAAAGGCAGTTAACAGCGTCAACAGCGGGAACAACGAAAATTGGTCTTTTGGTTCTTTTAAGAATACACGCACCATAATAATCTATTAATTGACAAGCCCATACTGCGGTTGTAAAATATCATACGATCAATACCTTTCGTGTGTTTATCCAAAAGAGAGGATGTTTTTGTGAAAAAAAGCCTGTTTTTTCTTTTTTTTATCTTAATTTCGTCAGTTTCCTACGCAGAAGATGTTTTCACGCTTGATAAGGCCATATCCGGGGCCCTTGCCAATAACGAACAGATAACGATAGCTCAGAAAAAAGCAGAAGCTGCACAGGCCAAAGTATCTCAGGCATTTTCCGGATTCTGGCCTTCTATTGCTCTTTCGTCGAATTATGCCAGAAGCTTTTCCTCTCCTATAATAAGCGAGTTCAGGGTAGGGGGGATAGATACCGATGTGGTATTCGGATTCAATGAGCCTTCAGACGTTAAATCGTGGCAAGCTACTTTGAGCCAGAACCTTTTCACTTTCGGGAAACTCGAGAACGCGCTTTTGATAGCGCTTGACGGAGCGCAAGCCGCAAAAGAAGAGTACAGAAGGGCCAAACAGGATGTTATTTACGACACCATAAATGCGTACTTCAATGTGATCAAAGCCGTCAGAATGAGCCAGTATGCTCAGGAGTCTGTCGATATGGCCAGGGCGCATATGGAACAGGTCGAGAACATGCTTAAGGTGGGAATGGCGGTCAAATCGGACCTGTTGAGAAGCGAGGTCGCCTTCCTTTCAGCCAAACAGAACCTTATAAAAGCAGAAAATTCGGTTGAACTTGCAAAATCAGTCTTTAATAAAGCCACGGGAAGAGGTATAAATGAAGCAGTATCGATAGCCGATTCGGATTTTGAATCTTTTGATAAGGCCGAATATAGAACATATCCGCAGCTTCTTGAGGATGCTTACAAATACCGTCCGGACTGGAAGCAGGTCAAGTATTCGCTGAGCATGTCCGAAAAGAACCTCAATATGTCAAAAGCCAATTGGCTGCCGTCAGTGGTCGCCCAGGCTGACTACGGATGGAACAACACGAATTATTCTTCGGCCCGAATAAATTACGACCAAACTAACTGGACTGTTGCGGCGGCGGCTTCCTGGAAGATATTTGACGGTTTTGACACGCAAAGCAAGATAAAAGAAGCTTCTGCCGGGCTTGATGAATCGAGAGCGAATGCTTCCCTGGCTAAAAAAGCTGTTGAGCTTGATGTGAAGCAGGCTTACCTGAACTACATTTCCGCAAGAGATGTTATCGGCACCGCCCAAAAGGCCTTGGAGAGCGCCCGAGAGAATTTTGAAGCCGCCGAGCTCAGATTCCGGAACGGTCTGTCCACTAACATAGAAGTGCTTGACGCTCAGGCGTCTCTTACAAAGGCTGAAATAGACCTTATTACGGCCCAGTTCGATCTCTGTATTGCCAGAGCGCAGCTCAGGAGATCTTCCGGGCTTCTGGACCTGGATTATTCCGATAAAGAGAGCTCTCCTAAAAAGGTATCGATCGAGGGGATTGCGGAATATATCGATATCGAAGGAGGATTTCCGGGATTAACGGATGCTTACGGCAACAAATACAACCTGACCGGTCCGAAGGCCGAAGAGATCCTGGTCTCCTTAAGAACATCAGGCAGAAAAAAGATAAAAGTCCAAGGATATCTTAAGGACAACGGCATCTCTTTGAGAATGTGGGGAGCCGTTATGTATGTGGATGAATATAAATTCGTTCTTTGAGATGCATCGGTCTTAATATAGGGGATGAATGATCTAAAGGATCTCGTAATGAAAAACAGGATTATTATCGGTCTGCTGATACTTATAACTGCAGCCGCTTTATACTACTGTTTTATACATTTTCATGGGCGCATCAGCCGCAACACAATAAACGTTACAGGCACAATACGGATGGCGGAACTGCGGGTGAGGACAAAGGTTTCTGGAACAATAAAGGAAATCAATGTGAAAGAAGGCGTCAAAGTGAAGGCGGGGGATGTAGTAGCCAGGATAGATGCCTCTGAGATAGAGCGCTCGTTGAAAAGTGCTCTTGCCGCCGAACGGACTGCTATGTCAAAGTCCGAGAAGGCTGCTCAAGAATTCGGCAGGATATACGGCTTATACGAAAAAGACATGGTTTCTAAAAAGCAGTATGATATTGCGAAGGTATTTGCAGATTCCTCATACAATGTTTATCTTAAGGCAAAAGCTGTAGTTGAGTCGCTCAATGTCCAGCTTAATAATGCCGTCATAAAAGCCCCTGTCGGCGGAACTGTCTTGGCAAAGGATGTTGAACAAGGTGATCAGGTTAGTGCCGGTTCGGTCATAGTGTCGATCGGAGATATGCGCAAGCTTGAAATGAAAGCCTATGTTAATGAAGAAGAATACAGCAATATAAGACCCGGGGACAGAGCTTGTATATCTGTTGTTCCTTATCCTGGTGAGAGGTTTTACGGGTTTGTAAGGCACATATCTCCCGCTAAGGGAAAGAACGCGGAGAATATTTTAGAGATCGATATCTCTCTTCCCGATACCGGTATTCAGCTTAGACCGGGCATGTCGGCAAATGCCGAGATAAGACCAAAGTAAATATGCTTCAGACTTTGAGGGATTATTCAGGCGGCCGTCCGGGGTATATTTCTAAAAGATGTTGGTATAGAATATTTATGGAGAAGCAGATTTAATGCGTTCTTTTGCGGGCGCAAAATGAGAGAAATTATATAAATAGGGAGGTGGGACCCATGAAAAAGTTGAAAAAGCCTTATGTCATAACCGGGATCGCCGTTTTTGTTTTGCTTGGAGTTCTCTATTTTACGAACTGCAGAAAATCAACAAAAATATCGGTAACAGAAGCAAAAATAGGCAATGTGGTCCCAATAGTGAGCGTTTACGGAGAAATCAAGGGTGTTTCAGCCGATCTTTCCCCTAAGGCTCCAGGAGTAATAAGCAGTATATACGTCAAAGAGGGCAGTAAAGTTTCGAAAGACCAGACCTTGTTGGTCTTTGATACTTACGAGACCGCGAGGAACGACCTTGACCGTATAAAAGAACTTTATGAGAACGGTTTCGCTACCAAGCAGCAGTTTGAACAGGCCAGGCTGGCTTTTGATAATTCGGTCCTCGTTTCTCCGATAAAGGGGGTTGTGACCCTCGTGGCCAACAGAGTTGGGGAGACTGCTTCTATGGGCATGACGGTCATTTCGATAGTCGATCCGGATTCCGCCTATGCTGAACTTCAAATAGACGAAGCTGATATAGGAGATGTTAAGGTCGGACAGGACGTGAACATATATGCCGATGCTTATCCTAACGAGACCTTTAAGGGGAAACTTGAAAGAGTGGTCCAGTCGGCCGAGCTTAAAAAAGTGGGCGGCAGGATAAAGATAGATGAAGAGGATA
>CALFCX010000110.1 GCA_937950635.1 uncultured bacterium | reverse complement strand
GACCACCGAGATCTACACTCTTTCCCTACACGACGCTCTTCCGATCTATGATATATACAGCAATCCCGCAACAAGGAACCATGTACCTATGATCAGCTCTACTTTGGCGGAAGCCGATTTTGTAAGGGCTCTTTCCTGCTCCTTCGGGATCATTCCCATCAGCACCCAGAAAAGCGATGTTATTGCCACCACGCCAAAGCTGAACTGGTTCTGTACAAGATAAGATGTTATGGCTCCGAGCAATCCCGCAGTAAGCATGTTCCTGTCGGGAGATTCCTTCATGTTCTTTAGGCCAAGCCTGAAAACCGAGAACAAAAGCCAAACATATACGATCAAGCCTATTATCCCCCGCGTCACGCTCATGTCGAGGGTTTCGTTATGGGCCCTGTCCTGTTTAACATGGAAAGCTTCTTTGAAACGGAATTTAGGCGTCTCATACTGCGGAAATCTCATTTTCACCACTTCGGGCCCTATGCCGAACAGAGCATTGTCTGAGATGACACGAAAAGAGCTGGTCCATGTCTCTATCCTGCTGCCGGCGGCTCCCTGGGCTTCGACCCTGGACTCTCCGCCCTTCGAAGAGACCTGAAGTTCTGCCATGAACCTGTTAACAAGATTGGAACCTACGGTTGCAAAAGACAATACGCCTATAACTGCAAAAAACCCGGCCGCAGCCATTATTTTTACCCTGTGTTCATAAAGGACCTGACGCCCGCACAACATCACGAATACAACGAGTCCGCACGCAAGCCCTATAAAACCACCTCTGCTCTGGGTGGAAAGAAGGCCCCCAAGGTTGACAACAAGGGACGCTATTATGACCAGCGCCGATATCCTGTAATCAAGGTGCTCAAAATGGAACGCATAATATACGGCAAGCGACACCATTATTGAGAAAACTATCAACCAGCTCAGGAAATAAACGTTCCCGTCCACATAATACAGAGCAAAAACGAATATGGCCGGAACGCTCAAGTAGGCTGCCAGGAACTTGAATTGAAAAAGGGCCTCCTGCCAATCAAAAGAATATGTGACCCTCTCTTTTTTGGGGGGGATTTTTTTCGCAAGCTTATTGTATTTTTTCGAAATAACTGAAGATCTCGTTGGTTCTTTTTTCAAAAAGTATACGGGGATGTTCTTGTTCAGGGTAAAAAGGAGATAAAGGCCCGTCAGGAAGGCCATGGCAAGGTATGCAGCCAGAAAGTTAGGCTGTCCTATGGTAGCAATAACCCTCTCATTGGTAACGACCCCTCCCCATTGGTACGGATCGGCCCCTATCCTTTGTATTATCCCGTAAAGGCCCATAACAAGAGAAGAGATAAGCGAAAGCATCATTATCCTCCGCCTTTTTTGCATGGTATCCATATAGTTGGTGGTAATAAAGAACAGGACAACATAATTGAGGATCGTTATGAATCCTTCATATCTTCCGTAGGATCCTATGAAACTTATCCAAACATTTATCGAGACAAGCGTCGAGGCGGCAACAACAACTATGTATGTTAAGACAGGGACATCCAAAGGGGTCCTTATGAACTTGCTGCCCTTGGAAGACAAAAGTTTTGTGGCGATCAATCCGAGCGTTATCAATGTCAAGGCCCGTATCCACGTGGCCTTGCTCAGCGAAAAAACTATGCCTATGCGACGGTCGAAAAAAAGCGGCGCAAAAAGTATAAGAGCGTAAAAAGATATCTCAATGGCAAGGTCCAGATATTCTTGAAATTTTTCAGACATTTCTTATTCTTTCTAGATAATACCAATTCCGGACAGATTCTACAAGATGAGCACTGCCGTCAAAGGCCCAGATACAAACGCCATAAAATATCGCCCCAAAACATCACGATGACCGCGGAAACAGCCATATAAGGGCCGAAAGGGATCTCGTCGCCTTTTTGCTTCATTCCAGACCCCAATAGGGCTACAGAAACCACTGCTCCTATAAGAAAAGACAGGAATACGGATATGAATAATCCTTTGAGGCCGAAAAAGGCGCCCAGCGCAGCTGCCAGAAAAATATCGCCTTCCCCCATAGCTTCTTTTTTGTAAACCGCCTTCCCTAACATCCGTATAAGGACAAAAACAAAGGCGCCCGCAATCATCCCTAAGAAAGAATAAAGCAGAGATCCCGAATAAAGTCCGTACAAAAGTCCGGCAGCGATCCCCGCGATACTGAGAGAATCGTGTATCGTCTGAGTTTCGAGATCGGAAAACGTGACGGCTATGAGAACAGAAACAAAAACAAAATAGAAGATGCTGTCCGCGGCCGTTCCAAATCTTAAAAATACCGCGAGGAACAATAAGGACGTCAAAAGCTCCACGATCGGATATCTGGCCGATATTGGAGACCCGCAATAGCGGCACTTTCCTCGGAGAAGCGCATAGCTTACCAAAGGCACGAGATCCAAGACCGAAAGCCGGTGTTTGCACGCGGGGCAATGAGAGGAAGGGAAAACGACGGATTCCTCTTTCGGGAGCCGGCATATACATACGTTCAAAAAGCTCCCGACAAAAAGCCCCAGAACAAGAACGAACGATCCAAAAACAAGGTCCATTACTATTCTCAATTCACCCGAGGTTTGGTATTTAAGAAGTCGCGTACTATATCAAGGTCCTTATCCCCTCTTCCCGATAAGCAGACAACAACAACATCTTTGTTTGAAAGTCTTCCGCGCAATTTCTTAAGATACGCGATGGCATGGGATGATTCAAGCGCCGGGATTATCCCTTCCTTTTCCGAAAGCAGATGAAAAGCCCGTACGGCCTCTTTGTCGTCAACAACCGCATACTTCACTCTTCCTGTTTTGTTGAGATATGAATGTTCCGGCCCTACCCCGGGATAATCAAGGCCGGCGGATACCGAATGAGTGGAAGATATCTGTCCGTCCCGGGTCTGCATGACACAGCTGAGGCTGCCGTGAAGAACGCCGGGACGGCCTCCAGCGATAGCGGCGGAATGCATACCGGACCTTATTCCCTTTCCTCCGGCCTCAACTCCTATTAACCCTACCTTTTCATCCTCGATAAAAGGGTAGAACATCCCTATGGAATTGCTGCCGCCTCCCACACAAGCCAGAACGGTATGCGGAAGCTTTCCTTCCGCGATGTTTATCTGATATTTAGCTTCGCGCCCGATCACGGACTGAAAATCCCTTACCATCACGGGATAAGGATGCGGACCGATACAGCTGCCTATTATGTAGAATGTATCCCTGACATTGGCCATCCAATCGCGCATGGCTTCATTGACCGCTTCTTTAAGCGTCTTTGAACCGGCGTCAACGGCCCTGACCTCTGCCCCGAGCAGGTTCATCCTGAAAACGTTGAGCGCCTGGCGTTTTATATCATCCGAACCCATATAGACCACGCACTTAAGCCCGAAAAGCGCGGCAACGGTAGCCGTGGCTACCCCGTGCTGGCCTGCTCCGGTCTCGGCGATTATCCGCTTCTTGCCCATTCTCTTTGCCAGGAGTATTTGCCCGATGCAATTGTTTATCTTGTGGGCGCCCGTATGACAGAGGTCTTCTCTCTTAAGGTATATCCTGAAGCCGTATTCGCGGGACAGCTTTTCGGCAAAATACAAAGCCGTGGGCCTTCCGGCAAAATTTTTCAGGTAATGGGCAAGTTCTTTTTTGAATTTTTTGTCATGCCTGGATGCGTAATAAGCCTGTTTCAGTTCTTGAACGCATGGGACCAGTGTTTCGGGGACAAAAGAGCCTCCGAACTCGCCGAAGTATCCATGTTGGTCAGGTTGATCATATCTCATAAACAGCTCTGAAGCGTTGTTTTGACTATTATATCACGCGCATATATAATTATTAATGCAATGGTAGACTACGACTTTAAGAGCATAGAAAAGAAATGGCAGGATTTCTGGGAAGCCAACAGGATCAACGAGGCTTCCAATCAAAGCGGTAAACCCAAGTTTTACGATCTGGTCATGTTCCCTTATCCGTCCGGGGCCATCCATATGGGACATGTTCGCAACTATGCGATAGGAGATATAGTCGCCAGGTATAAAAAGATGCAGGGTTTCAACGTTCTTCATCCTATCGGATGGGATGCCTTCGGAATGCCCGCCGAGAACGCCGCGATAAAAAACCACTCCCACCCTAAGGACTGGACCGAAAAATGCATACAAATGATGAAAGTACAGTTGAAAAAACTCGGCCTTTCATACGACTGGGCCAGAGAGGTCACGACCTGTAAAGAAGACTATTACAAATGGACCCAGTGGATATTTTTGCAATTCTACAGGGCCGGGCTGGCCTACAGAAAAAAAGCCGCAATAAACTGGTGCGACACCTGCAAAACAGTCCTTGCCAACGAACAGGCAAAAGAAGGCAAGTGCTGGCGTTGCGACAATAAAGTCGAAGAAAAAGCCCTCGAACAATGGTTCTTTAAGATAACTGCTTATGCGGACAGGCTGTTAAACGACATAGAAAAGCTTAAAGGGTGGCCGGATTCGGTAAAAATAATGCAGCAGAACTGGATAGGCAAAAGCCACGGGACAAAAATAACTTTCAAGATAGAGGATTCTGACAAAAAGCTCGAGATATTCACGACAAGGCCGGATACTTTATTCGGCGTGACATATATGACGCTGGCACCGGAACATCCGTTGACGCTAGAGGTTTCGCATGCGAAACCTCAACACGAGGCGGTAAAAAAGTACATAGAAAGAGTTAAAGAAGAAAAAAAGGCCTCCAGGGAATTATCGGATGAAAAAACCGGGGAATTCACCGGGGCTTTTGCCATAAATCCGGCCAACGGAGAAAAGATCCCCATATGGACTTCGGATTACGTGCTCATGGAATACGGGACCGGTGCCGTAATGGCCGTCCCCGCACATGACGAAAGGGATTTCGATTTCGCCGTAAAATTCAAGCTCGCGATAAAGACGGTGATCGTCCCAGAAGGCAAAGAACCGGAAGCCGATCCAAAATCAGCATATATTGACGAAGGGATAATGGTGAACTCGTCACATTTTAACGGTATGAACAGCTCGGATGCCATAAACGCTATAACCGATTGGCTTATAGAGAACGGCACAGGCAAAAGAGAGACGAATTTCAAGATAAGGGACTGGCTCATATCCAGACAAAGATACTGGGGGGCTCCGATCCCGGTAGTATATTGCGAAAAATGCGGGGTTGTCCCCGTCCCGGAAAAGGACCTTCCCGTAAAACTGCCCTACAACGTGGAATTCACGGGCGAAGGAGGGTCCCCTCTTTCAAAATCCGAAGAGTTCATCAATACATCCTGTCCACAATGCGGCGGAAAAGCCGCGCGGGAAACAGATACACTGGACACGTTCAATTGCTCATCATGGTATTTCCTAAGGTATATAAATCCCGATAAGACCAATGCCCCGTTCTCGTTCAACGACTTAAAATACTGGATGCCTGTCGATCAATACATAGGGGGGATAGAACACGCGATATTACACCTGCTATATTCCAGGTTCTTCACCAAAGTGCTCTACGACCTCAAACTGGTCCCGGTCGATGAGCCTTTCAAGAACCTTTTGACACAGGGAATGGTCGTAAAAGACGGGGCAAAAATGAGCAAATCTAAAGGCAATGTCGTCGATCCGGATTATATAGTGGAAAAATACGGGGCCGACACGGCCAGGCTTTTCATCCTTTTCGCTTCTCCTCCTGAAAGGGAACTTGAGTGGAGCGATGCCGGAGTGGAAGGCAGCTACAGGTTCCTGACAAGGGTCTGGCGGCTGATCAACGAAATAAAAGCCGCGGAGGATCCTCCCGAGATCGCCCAAAAGCTGCACAAGACCATCAAAGGCGTTACCGAAGATATAGAAAGATTCTCTTTCAATACTGCGATCGCAAAAATAATGGAATTAGCGAACGCAATGCAGGGGAAGCCTTTCAGCAGGAAAACCGCAGAGAGCCTGGCATTACTTATATACCCGTTCGCTCCCCATATAGCCGAGGAGCTGTGGCATATTCTTGGCAACAACGGAACGATAACCTCTCAACCATGGCCCGAGCACAACGAAGCACTGGTTAAGGATTCGGAAATAGAGATACCGATACAGGTCAACGGAAAATTGAGAGAAAAAATACGGACCGCTCCGGGCATATCCGAAGAGAAGGTCACAGAGCTTGCGCTAGGCATGGAAAAGATCAAACAAGCCGTATCAGGCAAAAAAGTGGTCAAGACCATTTTTGCGAACGGACGGATACTTAATATCGTCGTAAAATGACCGGTCTCCCCCATTTTCCGGTTCTTATGATAAAATCTATTGTGGCAACAAGCTCTTAACAATGCTGTTATATGAGCCGGCCAAAATACTAGTATTTTTATGCGAAGACGCATAATCCAAGGAGAATTATAATGTCCAAAAAGATCGAAGAATTCATGAAAAAGGTCCGTGACAAGAACCCGGGAGAAGTAGAGTTCCTTCAGGCCGTGCAGGAAGTCATCGAGTCGGTCATGCCCTACATAGAAAAGAACCCGAAATATCAGGATGCCAAGATACTTGACAGGATAGTAGAGCCCGAAAGGGTCATTATGTTCCGCGTCCCGTGGACGGACGATAAAGGCAATGTCCAGGTCAACAGAGGCTTCAGGATAGAGATGAACAGTGCGATAGGCCCCTACAAAGGAGGCCTCCGTTTCCATCCCAGCGTTAATCTGGGCATCCTTAAATTCCTGGCGTTCGAACAGGTGTTCAAGAACAGTCTCACTACGCTTCCCATGGGCGGCGGAAAAGGCGGGTCTGATTTCGATCCTAAAGGGAAATCCGACAACGAGGTCATGCGCTTCTGCCAGAGCTTCATGACGGAACTTCAGAGACACATAGGCCCGGATACCGACGTTCCGGCCGGAGATATAGGCGTCGGCGGCAGGGAAATAGGCTTCATGTTCGGTCAGTACAAAAGACTGAGGAACGAGTTCACCGGCGTCCTTACCGGAAAAGGATTGAACTGGGGCGGAAGTCTTATAAGACCGGAAGCCACAGGGTACGGCTGCGTTTATTTTGCCCAGGAAATGTTGAAGACCCGCGGCGAATCGCTTAAAGGCAAGGTCTGCGCCGTATCAGGTTCCGGCAACGTAGCGCAATATACCGTGGAAAAAGTCAACCAGCTCGGCGGAAAGTGTGTAACGCTATCGGATTCCAGCGGTTACGTGTACGATCCTGAGGGTATAGACGATAAGAAAGATCGGAA
>CALFCX010000109.1 GCA_937950635.1 uncultured bacterium | reverse complement strand
ATCGACGGGGAGGTTTGGCACCTCGATGTCGGCTCGTCGCATCCTGGGGCTGGAGAAGGTCCCAAGGGTTGGGCTGTTCGCCCATTAAAGCGGTACGTGAGCTGGGTTCAGACCGTCGTGAGACAGGTCGGTCCATATCCGATGCAGGCGGAGGAAACTTGAGTGGAGCCGTTTCTAGTACGAGAGGACCGAAACGGACAGACCTCTAGTGTACCAGTTGTCGTGCCAACGGCAAACGCTGGGTAGCTATGTCTGGAAGGGATAAACGCTGAAGGCATCTAAGCGTCAAGCCCACCACAAGATAAGGTTTCCCGATCTTTATGATCGTAAGGACACTTGTAGAATACAAGTTTGATAGGCTGGGGGTGTAAGTGCAGCAATGCATTCAGCTGACCAGTACTAATCGTCCGAGAGTCTTGCTCACTTTCACTTTTTGGCATATTTTTGTTTTGTGCAGTGATTACCTTATTTAGTTTGCAATGAATCTTTTTATTCTTGGGGGCCAGTCCCCAAGATAAAAAAATCCCGGTGTCTAATACTGGAGGGGCAACACCTGTTCCCATTCCGAACACAGAAGTTAAGCCCTCCGAGGCCGATGGTACTTAGACTTTACGTCTTGGGAGAGTAGGAAGATGCCGGGTTTTTTTTAGCCTCAGCGACCCTATCAAGGACCTTAACGGGTCCTTTTTTGTTGCCTTCCGGAGGCGCTTTTCATCATGAAATAACCCGCTGAAAAAGCCGATATATATATAGGAGGGCATACAGTTGAACTATCGCGCAAATGTAATAGTAAGCTCTTGCCTGACAGGTATAAAATGTAACTACATGGCGCAGGGAAAACCCCGGCCGCCGGTCCTTTCCTTTGTTTCCACACGCCAGCTGCCTCCGAAAGCCGTTGACCGCCTCAGGTCTGCCGATCTTATAAGGGGCGACCTGATCAGCAGTTCAGTGCTGTTTAAGCCGGCAGTGCAAAACGGATGGGTGCCGTTAAAGGATGTAGAGTTCGATCCGGTACTTGTTTGTCCGGAGCAGATGGGCGGGCTGCCGACCCCGAGGGTCCCTTCCGAAATAATAAAAATGCCGGGATCTCCGTCACCGACGGACTTTGATCTTGCCGAATGGGGATCCGGCTGGTCTCTGGTCAACCAGGAAAACAAGGATGTGACCGGGAATTTTCTATCAGGTGCTTTGATGGCGCTTCAGATCGCTCGGATGTATGATGCGAAGCTGGCTATATTTAAGGCCAAAAGCCCTTCTTGCGGTTTCGGGCTGGTAGCTAACGGTAAGTTTGACGAAACGCTGATCCCTGGCTATGGAGTCACAGCTCATCTGTTTGCTTCCAGCGGGATATTCGTCATGCCGGATAGCGATCTTATTTAGGGGTCCTGCCGTCTTCATGCTGTAATTATTGAAAAGTTCTGGCTTTCATTTCTTAAAAGATCAAGGACCTTAACGGGTCCTTTGTTGTTATTATAAGTTGTCCAATGCGAGCTGGCCGCAAGCTATATCTGTCATGATCCGCCATCTATATGATGAATAATATCCGGTATTTTTTGCTTCGTCCACCCATCTTTGTATTCTGTCTAGATCTGCGGAGCGAAGACCGTTTGCATCCGAAATGCTGGTCCTGTTAAGTACCAGGAATTTTAATGTGAGGAAATCACGTCTGGAGTATAGTGTCTTACGCAAGAGTTTCTCTATCTGTGTGTCTGAGTCATTTATGCCGCAGAGCGGCGTATATGCCACCCATATTTTTCCGGCCGGATGAACTCTGTGAAAATAATCCGTTTGTTCAAGCATTTTTTCTATGGTTGCGTTCTTTGTCCCACGTATACCGGGCATTATTCTAACGCGGGTTTCATCGTCTGGTCCGTGAAGTGATAGCTGCAAATGAAGAGGGCCTGTCAATCCATCGGCCCAAAAGCTTATTGCTTCGGGGTTTATTCCATTCGTGGATATGTTGATATCCGCTTTTGGAAAATGCTCTCTGACCATCTTCATGACTTCAAGAACATTCGTTGCGTTAAGACTTGGCTCGCCGATGCCCATTGCCGATACGAAAAACAATTGCTCCATGCTGTTTGGCGTTATTCCTTCGGTGTGTATTGTGGTGCTTATCTGCTGCCACATTTCTTCGTTGCTAAGATTCCTAGTATGCTTTAAGGCGCCTGAAGCGCACATTATACATCTTTGTCCGCATCCCGCTTGGGTAGCTATTTCTACGCCCGCATCAATTTTCATGGCACGTGGCCTGTCCAGTTCTCCACAATGTGCGTAAACACCGGTCTCTATGATGCTGTTATCGCTAGTTCTGAACAGATATTTTCTTCCAAGTTGCCGGGTACAGTTCCTGGTTTCTATAAGGTCCCAGCGTTCCGACGTCCTGGCAAGATAAGTTAAAGGGCTTGTTGCTACCATGCTGTTCATTTATCGAACAAAATGTTATTGTGTTGCAGTGGTTTTTTGTCTTCATGCTATAATTGCAACAGGTTATGTACTAGCCTCCACACAGGCATCCAGACCTCACTTGAAAAATGCAAGTCCTTATCGAATTTGAAAAGAAGCCTTTGCTGTTCGAAGATCCGTCGGCAATAATATCCTGTGACCGGCTTGACGGGGTGCTGCCTTGCTTTAAAAAGATGGAGGAAGAACTGGCCCTCGGGAGGTATCTTGCGGGGTTCATTTCTTACGAAGCCGGCTATGCTTTTGAGGACAAATTAAGGACCAATAAGGGTTATGATTTCCCTTTGGTGTATATGGGTGTGTACGACAAACCGAAAAAACATTCTCCGAGCAGCACCGGCAATGCATCTGCTTCAAAGGCCGCGCTTAAAATCATCACCACCAATATAAGCCGCCCGGAGCACTTCGAAGATATCGATGCAATAAGGTCATTTATAGAGCTGGGGGACGTATATCAGATCACCTATTGCATGAAGTTCATTCTG
>CALFCX010000108.1 GCA_937950635.1 uncultured bacterium | reverse complement strand
ACGAGATGTAGCCGTGACTGGAGTTCAGACGTGTGCTCTTCCGATCTAACTCGTTTTATTTGGCAGCCCGCGTTTTCCAGGTTTTTTATCTGTGATACGGTAGCGTCGATATCGGAAGTGCGGGTCTTTGCCATGGATTGTACGGCTATCGGATTGTTCGCGCCTATCCTCACGCCGCCGATATTTATCTCTTTTGTTCTTCTGCGTTTGATCATTACAGCCTCATTATACTCCCGATCTCTTCTTGATGGCCAGCCAGGCGAATTTGGCAAGATTCAGCTGCCTCTTCCATCTTTTAGGCTCTTTTGCCAGCCTGTAGAGCCATTCGGTGCCGGTCTTTTGGAAAACGGCCGGCGCTCTTTTTGCTTTTCCGGAAAGAACATCCAGACTGCCGCCTATCACCATATTCACCGGGGCCCCTATCTCTTTGTAGTATCTGGATATCCATTGTTCCTGTCTGGGGCTTCCGAGTCCTACGAACAGCATATCCGGCCGGCAGTCCTTTATCAGTTTGACTATCTCCGCATCCCGTTCATCCCGGAAATATCCATGGTGTGTCCCGACGAAGTTCACTTCAGGCAGGTTCTTTGCGGCGGCTTCTGCCACGCCAGGAGCGCTCCCGAGCAGGAACACCTTATATCTTTTTTTGCCGGCTTCATCAAGCGCAGCTTCCATGAAGTCTATGCCCGTAAGCCTTCCCCGAACAGGGGTGCCCAAGAGCCTGGCCGCTGCCACTATTCCTATGCCGTCCGGTATATTAAGGTCGGATGAGTTGAGAAGTTCCCGTATCTGTGCGTTGTTCTGCGAGGACATTATTATCTCGGGGTTAGGCGTGAATATAAGCCTGGGCTTGCGCTCTTTTATGAACCGGCCGATCTTTTCGAGCCCGATCTTTAAGTCTATATTGTCGATGCGGACCCCGAAAAGGCTGATCATGGATGACATACCGAAATATTCAAAGAACGCTTCAAAGTTGAGCATGGCTTTGTATCGCAGCAGCTTCCCCTTTTCTTTAAGTGCGGCTGAAGCTTTCTCTCTTGTCTCCCAAAGTTCGGCTCCCCTGTCAACGAAATTCTGAACGGAAAAATCAGGATCGAAGCATTTTATGCCGGCATCGTCACAGAACGCCCGGACCTTCGGATCATAGCTAATTCCCAGGGCCGGGACATGTGAAGCCGCTGCAAAAATAAGGCTGTGGAGCCTCATGCCTATCAGCATATCCATGGAGCCTACAAGTCCCAGGAACTGTCCCGGAGAATAATCGCCTTCTATCACCCTGCCTTTGTTCTTCATGAGAGAAAGGACTTCCACGCACAGCTGTGTATCCTCCGGGGCTTTGAACGGAATGAAAAGGATCTCCATTCCGAGCTTATCCATAAGCCCGTCCAAAGCCTCTGCCATCCTTGCGGCATAATCTTCGGACATTGTTTTGAATGAGCGAAGGCATACTCCTGCTGCGGGACGCTCGAATTCGGTAATGCCTTCTTTTCTCATTATCTTTTCAAAGTTTTGCGGTTCAAGCAGCAAAGCGGGATCCGCGCAGGATAGAACCGGAGGTATGCAGACCCCCTCGCTCTTCAGCGCTGTTTTTGAGGCTATATCCCTTACCGTGATAAGGTCGGCAAGATTAAGCACCATCCTTATCATCATTTTGTTGAAGCGGCTTTTTACCGGGCCGTATCCCTGTCCGAACACCGCGGCTTTTTTCCGGAAAAGCTTTGCCAGCAGTATGATGAGAAGATAATAGAATACCGAGAACCTGCCTGTAGAGTCCTGAAGCAACCCGCCGCCGCCGCTGATGACAATATCCGATCTTATGATCGCTTTAAGAACGGAGAGCGGGTTCAAACGATGAATACCTTCTACCGGGAATCGTTCCGACGTTCCCTTTGGATCGGCCGAGAGAACGGCTATTTTTATTCCGGGGTCTTTCTTCCTGAATTGGGCGGTTATTGAAGCCAGGATCGCTTCATCCCCTGTATTGTAAAATCCGTAATATCCGGATATCAGGATCTTCATTTTTTTATGACAGCCCGGCCAAAATTATAGAGAGAATAATATGCCATCCCGACGAATATCCCGATCAATACGCCGTAGAACGATCTTAGGACCGAAACCATGAACGGAGAATGGGCGTGGCAAAAAGTGTTGACGGTGGAAACAGGGCCTATGGTCCCTATTACCAGAAGAGCCCAGAAGGCAGCTCCGTGTCTTCTGACGGAGTATATGGCCGCAAGCAGGAGTGCCGGATATCCTATAAGGAATTCTTTTGTCCTGGGCCTGACCGACATGAGGTTTTCCAGCAGGCTTCTTGCCACGCGTTCCATGTCAAGAACGCCGATACCGAAATTCCCGCTGCGGAGTATGTATATCGCTCCCGCGCCGCCTATCAACGCAAGAGCAAGGATCATTCCGACGGTGAGCGGACGGTTAAGTATGGAAAGGAGCTTTTCCCTGCTATTGAATTGTTCGCTGTTGATCGCCAGATACAATGCTGTACCAAGCAGAGGCAGTATGAACGCTATTTTTACTCCCATGAACTGTTTTGCGCCCGTCATGAACGAAGTGTCCGCCAGGGCCCCTGTTATGTAGAGCGCCCCTATTACGGTTATGAAAAACGTTGTCATGACCATTGATATCGCTCTGGATAGTGTTACGGTGCCGGGGCCTTTCTTAATATCGAACACGCTTGCTATCGAAAGCACCGGGAATATGACAGCCGCTGAAAGAGCGCAAAGCTTCCGGAGCAATCCAATATCTCCCGCAGCTTGAAACATTAAAAAGAGGATCGCAGAAGCAGCGAGCAAAGATATTATCTGCCATGGGCGCATATTGATGAAATATCCGGCCGTCATGCACAATGCCGCGGCCAGTCCCAGGCTTAACAGCATCAGAGAAAAAGAGCTTGTTTTAAGCGCGGGAACGCTTTTTGCTTCTCCTGCGGAGAAGCCGGAAAGCTCCAGACGGTCCTTTATATCCTTTATATAGGCGGCGTTGGTATCGATCAATCCGCTGCCGTTCTGCGGGGAATAAAAAGGTCTTATGAAAAGGACCCTGACGCCGCGCTCGTAAAAAGCCCGTTCGAATCGGTCCACGGCTTCGTTCTTTGTCATTTTTTTCTGCATTTCGTCTTCGGATATGCTGTGTACTCTTACCGTATCCCGGCCGGTCAGGGCAAGAAGTTCGGCGTCCCCTTTTTGTCCGGCCATCTCTATATATCCGTAAGCTATGCCCGATTCCTTTAAAGCTGACGCGATACCCGGCAAACGGTTCTTATATCCTCCTACCTCTTCTCCGTCGAATATGATCTTATCGAACGGTCCGTACGACAGCAGGATGTCAAGTTTTTTCGACAGCACATCCCCGTTCAGACGGTAATTGTTTTTCAATCTGGGAATGACGAAGAACCCTTTGTTTATAAGCGGGATAATATCTTTTTTTTGTATGCCTATGCCTAGAGAAAGAAGATCTTCTTCATCGTCCATTACCAGCAAGGTATCGTGTTTAACGGGGATTACTCTTGTTCTGCCTAACATTAATGATAATCCCTGTTTGGCGAACTCAAGAGAATTCCTGTTGTTCCCGATAATGTAGGAATATCTGGGATCATACAGGCCGGACCTGATCAGGGACCTGATCGCCGGGTTCAGTCTTTTTATTGGGCGTTCCGGCAGTTTTTTTGTTGTATCATCATTTTTTTTGTTTTCCGGGGACTTGATCTTTTCGAGTATGCTTGTTTCATAACCGGTGAGCCAGACTATTTCTCCCTGTATCTGGAGTTTTTCCAGAGTGTTTTCGGTTAGGGACAAGGATGTAAGTCCCGCATCCTTGAATTTTTTAAGGACAGTATCAGTCGCAACCCCTTCGCGTACGGAAATCTTTGAAATGTCGGAGAAGTCCATGACAAGCTCGACGCGGTCGTTGCGGCTTTCCACGGCCGCCTTTTTATAAGAAGAAATAAGACCGGAAAAAGCTCCGGCAGCGACGAGCATTACAAGAACGTAGTATAAGAACTTGTTCTTCACTTTTTACTCGACTTTAGGGACGTTTTTTAAAGCCTTTTTGGCAAGCTCTTCCGGGTATTCGAAGTCTTCCAGTTTGCCGTCAAGATAATTATCGTACGAAGAAAGATCAAAATGTCCGTGCCCGCTCAGATTGAAAACTATGCAGTTCCCTTTGTTCTTTTTTGCTTCGTCTATCGCGACCTTTATGGCATGGCAGGATTCCGGTGCCGGAAGTATCCCTTCGGTCTTTGAGAAAAGCACTCCTGCCTCGAATGTGGCTCTTTGCAGAGTGGACTGTGCTTCCACGAGTCCTTTTTTTACCAGGAAACTGAGTACGGGCGCCATCCCGTGGTAACGCAGTCCGCCGGCGTGTATGCCTGGCGGCATGAAATCATGGCCTAACGTGTACATCTTGAGCAGCGGCGTTAACTGTGCCGTATCTCCGAAGTCGTATTCGTACAATCCCTTGGTTATGGTCGGGCAGGCCGCCGGCTCTACGGCTATCATCCTTATATTTGCGCCTTTTAATTTGTCTGAGATGAAGGGAGTTACGAACCCGGCGAAATTACTCCCGCCCCCTACACACCCTATCAATATATCGGCTTTCTCTCCCGCCGTTTCAAGCTGTTTCTTTGTTTCAAGCCCTATTATGGTCTGATGTAGCAATACATGGTTCAGCACGCTGCCAAGCGAGTAATTGGTATCGGAATGCGTGGCCGCGTCCTCGACAGCTTCTGATATGGCCAAGCCCAGGCTCCCCTGGTTATTTGGGTCCTCCGCCAGGACTTTTTTGCCGTAAGCGGTTTCCGGTGACGGTGATGCAAAGACTTTCGCCCCCCATACTCTCATCAGGGATTTCCTGTAGGGTTTTGCGTGATAGCTTACTTTTACCATATATACGGTGCATTCCATACCGAAGCGCTGGCAGGCGAACGCCAGGGATGAACCCCACTGCCCTGCCCCTGTTTCTGTGGAGAGTCTTTTTACGCCTTCGGTCTTGTTGTAATAAGCCTGAGCTACCGCGGTATTGAGCTTGTGGCTCCCTGCGGGACTTACGCTCTCATTTTTATAGTATATCCTGGCATTGGTCTTCAGCGCTTTTTCCAGATGGACCGCCCTGACAAGAGGAGTGGATCTCCAGATCTTGAGCGCGTCCATTACATCATCCGGTATCTCTACCCATTTGTCCGTGACCATTTCCTGCTTTATTAGCGACATCGGGAATATAGGGGCCAGGTCTTCCGGTGTAAGAGGTTTTTTAGTTCCGGGATGTATGGCCGGAGGCAGTTCTCCGGGAAATTCTGCAAGGACGTTGTACCACTTTTGAGGGACCTCGCTTGATGGAAGAATTATGCTTCTGTCCTTCATCCTTTTCTCCTTTTACATATTTGACTTAATACTATCACAAAAACAAAGGACCAAAAGTCTTGCCCATTATTTTTTACTTCTTAGGAAAGCTTCTATGAAACTGTCTATATCCCCGTCTATGACGCTTTGCACATTGCCGGTCTCGGCGCCGGTTCGGTGGTCTTTTACCATCTGATAAGGGGCAAATACATAGGACCTTATCTGGCTGCCCCAGGCGATCTGCTTCTGCTCTCCTTTAAGTTCCTCTATCTTGTCCTTGTGTTCCTGTTCAAGACGGTCTTTGAGCCGTGCAGCGAGCAGTTTCATGGCTATTTCCCTGTTCCGGTGCTGGGACGGACTGTTCTGGGACTGTGATACTATCCCGGTAGGTATATGCGTTATCCTCACGGCCGAACTGGTCTTGTTGACGTTCTGCCCGCCGGGTCCGCTCGCGCGGTAAGTATCCACCCTGAGATCTTCCTGCTTTATTTCAACTGAAAGGTCCTCTCCTATTTCCGGTATCACTTCCACCGCAGCGAATGATGTGTGCCTTTTTCCGTCGGCATTGAACGGGGACATCCTGACAAGCCGGTGTATGCCGGTCTCTGACTTCAGGTATCCGTAGGCGTAAGGCCCTTTTATGAAAAGTACGGCGCTTTTTATGCCGGCCTGTTCTCCGTACGATATATCGGCGAGTTCCAGCTCGAAGCCGCGGTTCTCCGCCCAGCGCGAATACATCCTTAACAGGATCTCCGCCCAGTCCTGAGCATCGGTGCCTCCGGCCCCGGCGTTTATCGAAACTATGGCGTCGGCAGTATCATGCTCTTCTCCCAGCAATACGGCAAGCTCTTTTTTTGCGAGCTCCGCTTTCAGGTCCGCTATATCTTTTGCGAATTGGTTTTCGGAATTTGTATCGTTATCCGACATAGAGATCTCTATCAGTTCGGATGTGTCTTTTGCTTTGGTCCTCAGGTCCTCTATGGAAGATATCCTGCTCTTCAGGTTCTTGAGCTCCTGCATGACCTTTTGGGCGCTTCCGTGGTCGTTCCAGAAATCCTGGGAATAGGTCTTTTTTTCCAGCAGATCGCGTTTTTCCGTTAATGACGAAAGATCGAGATGTTTTTCGAGCTCCGCTATCTTTGACAGGATCTTATCGGCTTCCGCCTTTAATTCCGAGAGCATACTTTACTTTCCGCAGCATTTTTTGTATTTTTTGCCGCTGCCGCAGGGGCAGGGATCGTTCCTTCCCACTTTTCCCGCTGTCGTTATGGGCTGTTTTTTGCCTCCGCCCTGCTGAGGGGCTCCGTATGTGACGTTATGAGCTTTTTGCGCAATTGATTCGTTCTCGGCTACAAGCTGCACTTTGAACAGGAGACCGAAGATCTGTCTCCTCACTGAAGACATCATATCGTTGAACATCCCGAAGGCTTCCATTTTGTATTCTATAAGAGGGTCTCTTTCTCCCCAGGCCCGGAGACCTATGCCTTCACGCAGGGCGTCCATATTATGCAGCTGTTCTATCCAGGCGTCGTCTATAACTTTCAGCATTACGAACCTTTGAAGTTCAGCCATGGCTTCGGGTCCGATCTGGGCTTTGCGCTCTTCATAGCGGCTTTTCAGCTTTGCTTCTATGGCGGCGCGTACTTCTTCGCTTTTTTCCGTGCCTGGCATCTGAAAATCCGGGCAGGCAAGCTCCGTCATTTCTGTTATAAGCGATCCCGTGTCCCATTCATCAGGCTTGGATTTGGGCGGAACGAAAGTATCGGATATTTCCTGAGCGATCTGCCCTACCATCTCGAAGAACTTCTCTTCAAGATCGTCGCCCTGCAGTATCCTTTTCCTGAGGCCGTAAATGGCCTCCCTTTGCTTGTTCATGACGTCGTCATATTCGAGGATCTGTTTTCTTATGGAAAAATGGTATTGTTCCACTTTTTTCTGGGCGTTCTCAAGAGCTTTGGATATGAGCCCGTGTTCTATTGGGGTGCCTTCTTCCATGCCGAGGCGCTCCATCATTCCTTTTATCCTGTCGGAGCCGAAGAGGCGCATAAGATCGTCTTCGAGAGAAACATAGAACCTTGAAGAGCCCGGGTCCCCCTGGCGGCCGGAGCGGCCTCTCAGCTGGTTGTCTATTCGTCTGCTTTCGTGCCTCTCGGACCCTATTATATGAAGGCCTCCGAGACCCACCACGCCTTCGCCGAGCACTATATCAGTTCCTCTTCCCGCCATGTTGGTAGCTATAGTTACGGCTTTTTTCTGTCCGGCCTTGGCCACTATTTCCGCCTCTTTTTCGTGCTGTTTTGCGTTGAGAACGTGATGAGCTATTCCTCTGCGCTTTAGTATGCTCGACAGCAGTTCCGAGTTCTCTATTGAAATGGTCCCGACCAGAACTGGGCGTTCTATCTTGTGGAGTTCGCTTATCTCATTGGCTATTGCGGTGAACTTTTCCTTTTTCGTTTTATATATGACGTCAGGGTGGTCGTTGCGGACCATTTTTCTGTGGGTCGGGATCTCTACGACCTCCAGATCGTATATCTTGCCGAGCTCGGCCTCTTCGGTGAGAGCGGTGCCTGTCATGCCGGCCAGCTTGTTGTAAAGGCGGAAATAATTCTGGAACGTGATCGTGGCGAGCGTCTGGCTTTCGGACTGTATCTGAACTCCTTCCTTTGCTTCTATGGCCTGATGGAGGCCTTCGCTGTAGCGGCGCCCCGTCATAAGACGGCCGGTGAATTCGTCCACGATTATGATCTCTCCGTCCTTGATTATGTAGTCTATATCTCTCTTGAACACATGATGGGCTTTTAACGATTCAGTTATGCTGTGGGCCAGATCTATGTTGTCTACGTCATAAAGATAGGCCAGTCCGGTAAGCTTCTCTATTTTTTTAACGCCCGTTTCCGTAAGCACGACGTTCTTATGCTTTTCGTCTACCGTGAAATCAAGTCCTTTTTGCAGCTTTCTGGCCAGCTGGTCGCCTTTGTAGTAGGTCTCCACGCTGGCATCCATCATTCCCGAAATGATCAAAGGGGTCCGAGCTTCATCTATCAGGATGTTGTCCACCTCGTCGACTATCGCGTAGTTAAGCTCTCTTTGGACGCATTGTTCCATTGTGACGGACATATTATCCCTGAGATAATCAAATCCGAATTCGTTGTTCGTTCCGTAGGTTATATCGCAGGCGTATTCTCTCCGGCGTTCCGTACTGTTCATGTCGTTCTGAAGAGTTCCGACGGACAATCCCATGAACTTATATACCGGGCCCATCCATCCGCTGTCGCGCCTGGCCAGGTAATCGTTCACGGTGACAAGATGACAGCCTTTTCCGGTGAGGGCGTTGAGATATATCGGCAGGGTCGCCACCAGTGTCTTTCCTTCGCCCGTCTTCATCTCGGCGACCTTTCCCTGGTGAAGCACTATCCCTCCGAGCATCTGCACGTCAAAATGTCTGAGGCCTATGGTCCTTGAAGCGGCTTCCCTGACGCACGCGAAAGCTTCCGGGAGTATGTCGTCCAGCGAAGCCCCCCGCCCTATCATTTCCCTGAACTGGAGCGTTTTTGCGGCCAGATCCGGATCGGAAAGTTTTTTTATGTCTTCTTCCAGCGAGTTGATATGCTGGACTATCGAATGAAGATGTTTGATCTTTGCCTCTGAGGACACCCCCAGAAGACGCGCGACTATTTTTAAGAACATCTATTCCCCGGCGGAGGACTCTTGCTCCGGCTTGTCTAGTATCTCATGAAGAATGTGCTTCTCTTTGGATGACTCTCTTCTTTTTTCCTGAACTATCTTTTCCTTGAATTTTTTTACCTGTTTATCGAGCTTGTCTATCAGCAGGTCTATCGAGGCGTACATGTCGGCGCTGGCTTCGGTGGCATGGACTATCTTGCCGGACATCCATACAGTGGCTTTGGCCACCTGGCTTTCCACCTGTTCCTTTATCTTGTCAACTTCAAGCTCTATGTCTATCTGCTGTATGTTATGAAAAAAATGCTCCACTTTGTGGATCTTTTTCTGGGCGTAATCCTTCAATGATTCGGTAAGCTCGATGCCTTTTCCTCTGATATTTAATTGCATTCCAGTCCCTCCGTTTCAAAGGAATTATATCATATCAAGCGATGCCCTTGAAAGAACCAGTACGCGCACATTTTTCGCTCCCGACCCCAATAAGGTCCTTCTGCAGGCTGACGCCGTGATCCCTGTGGTATAGATGTCATCCACCAGTATCAGGGATGCTCCTTTTACCTTTTCCGCGGATATGACCTCAAAGGCGTTATTTATGTTCTCCCTGCGCTCTTTCCTGCCGAGTTCGAACATGTGTTTTGTGTCCTTTTTTCTTATCAGCGCGTTCTCAATCACCGGAACGCCCAGTTTTCTTGATAGCTCTGATGATATGAGCGCCGATTGATTGACCCCCCTTTCCTTAAGTCTGTTTTTGTGGAGCGGTACGGGAATGATCGCATCCGCATCATGAAAAGGGTTATGATCTGCGAGAAGCCGGCCCAAAGGCGCAGAGAGCTTGGTCTTACCTCTGAATTTAAGCAGCTTGACGGCTTTTTCTATTACCCCTTTGTATGCGCATATGCTGAAAACGTAACCCTCGTGTTTTTTAATCATAACTATCTTCGACAGGCAATCGCTGCATAGAGTATTTTCCGAAAACGTTCGGCATACAGCACAGCGCGGAGGGAAAAGGATGCGCAGTGTTATATCTATGAGCTCTTGTATCATGGTATGGCTTACAGCAATTATCCCGCCATAAAAATCCTTGAACTGAGACCGGTCTTATGATAGTATCTATGGCATGACAAGTTGGGAAGAGATATTGGAGTTGCTCGAACAGGGTGAAGGCCAGTCTCTTGAATTTGAAAAAACAGTCCCCTCTCAGGACGATATCGCCCGCGAGTTCGTTGCTTTTGCCAATTCAGACGGTGGCAGGATTATACTGGGGTTGGACGACAAAAATAAGCATATCCTCGGGATAGACATAAACGACGATTTTGCCGGATGGCTGACCAATATCGGACAGACGCGCTGTGCTCCCCATATAAAACCTGCCGGTGTGGAGATATTTGCAAGAGGACCGCAGAAGATAGCCATAATATCGGTGAACGAAGGTGACGAAAAACCCTACAAAACCGATGATATATGCTATATAAGGGACGGTTCTGTTTCAAGACCGGCCAAAGACAGCGAAGAGCAGGAAATAACAAGCCCCTGGTCCGGACACGGCCTCAATAAAAGACAAAAGAGAGTTCTTGATTACGTAAGGGAGCACGACAGCATTTCCAACAAAGAATACCGGGAGATGTTCAGTATTTCACATAAAACGGCCCATCTGGAGCTTACCATGCTGTGTGAGAAAAAAATACTGGTATGCCGCGGCGCCGGAAGGTCCACAAAATATATCCTACCGGCCAATGCCTGAAATTCTTTAGTCTGCAACAGAATAATTCCCGTTGCCGTCCGTACGTATCATCCCTTCATACGTAAGATATTCAAGTGCCCGGGTTATTTCGTTCATCTGTTGTGTTCCAAGCAGCTCGGCTATGTCTTCGGCTTTTATTGGAGCACCTACGCCTACCACACAGTCAAATACGATCGTATCGAATAACTTATGCGGATCCCAGCATTTCTCGGCGAAGTTGCGGAATATAGTTTCATTCATGAAAGGTGATTCTATGGTCCCGAACAGTTTTGCTACATCACTACTGTTCGCCCCTTTTTCCTTCCAGGGGAAAAGAACAAAGAGGAATGCTCCCACGCCTTTATTTAATGTAAAAGGCGCGTTTGCCCATAGTCTCTGCACTATATCGTAATGCCCCTGCTGCAAAAGTGCCAATACAGACGATTCGAAAAGTCTTCTGTCCAGAGTGCTGTTGAATACGGTAAATACCGGAGCATCCGTATGCCCGGACCGGCTGAAAGTTATAGGGGTCTTATCAAAAGCCAGAATAGACAATATCTCAGGAGCCGGAGATGAGTTATCATGTTCCGGTACAGGGAGTAATTGCTCTTTAAGCAGCCCTCCCAAGTGAGAGAAATGGGCCGGACCGAACTTTTCGGAACCGGATCCCAGAGTATCTCTTAAGCATGCAAAAGCTTTCGGCGTTTGGCTTTGGAAGTACGGGACATCGATCTCTCTTGTGATCGCCGCCTTGTCGGGCCCGTCAGCCTGATTCATGCAGAATATTCCGGCCGCCGCGTCAATATGTGCCATTGCCATATCAACATCCAATCTTTTTTCGGTCCATGAGTTGGCACCCCTTAAACTGAGCCCCGGTATCACGACTCCCCTTCCGTTATAAGCAAGGCATGCTCCCTTTCCCGGCCCCATTGTTGCGTTCCGCCATTCGGCTACTCCTGCTCGTTGTAATTGGGGGCTGACCCTTATTGCCATAAAAATATTCTCCTCCGGATATTAGTATTACAGAAGATTATCGGATGAAAAGGTTGATAATTTCACAAATTCAGCTGTTTTACGGAAATTCAGCTGTGGTTTACTTTGATATTCCCTGTACAGGCGAACTTGCGCTTGCATAAGCTTTCTTGGGCATTCTTCCCGACAGGAAACTTTTTCTTCCGGCCTCAACGCCGAGTTTCATAGCTTCCGCCATGAGCGGAGGGTTTTCGGCTTCGGCTACCGCGGTATTGATAAGACACGCGTCCGCACCGGTTTCCATTGCCAGGGCCGCGTCGGAGGCGGATCCTATTCCCGAATCGACCACGACCGGTACATTGATGAATTGTCTAAGGACTTTTATCTTGTCAAAATTTGGTACGCCCTGGCCTGATCCTATAAAAGACCCGCCGGGCATAACGGTTGCACAGCCTATTTCCTGCAATTTTTTCGCGATGGTGAAATCATCTGTGGTATACGGGAGCACGACAAAACCTTCTTCTATAAGTATCTTTGCCGCTTCTATCGTAGCTATCGGGTCCGGGACAAGATATTTCTGGTCCGCGATGACCTCAAGCTTGACCCAGTTCGTGAGACCCGCGGCTTTTGCAAGACGTGCCGTGCGCACGGCTTCGTCAACGGTATAGCAGCCGGCCGTATTCGGAAGTATGAAATATTTTTTCCTGTCTATGTAGTCTAAAAGTGTCTTTTCCCCGGAAGCGTTCAGATTCACCCTGCGGACCGCGACAGTAACGATCTCGCAGCCCGAGGCGTCCAGGGCTTCTTTCATTATCTCAAAAGTCTTATATTTCCCGGTACCCAGCATGAGGCGGGAGTTGAATTCTTTTCCCGCTATGACTAATTTTTGCATTTCATTTCCTTTCTTAAGTTCTTTACGGAGCCGGCTATATCCTTTTCCCCTATTGCCGCGCGTATAACGGCGATGCGGGGTGATGATTCCGCCACTTTAGAAATATTGTCCATATTGATGCCGCCTATCGCTACGAATGGTATCGGGTTGGAAGATCTTTTTATAGCGGGCTTGATCTTCTTCAAAAGATCAAGCCCCAACGGCTTTGTATTGGGTTTGCTGGCGGTCGAGAATATCGGCCCTATGCTGATATAATCGGCACCCGAGCGTATGCCTTTCATTGCCTGATCAAAACTATGGGTGGAAAGGCCTATTATCTTGCCGTTTCCCAACAGTTTCCTGGCCACATGGACCGGAATATCATCCTGCCCCAGGTGGATCCCGTCAGCATCAACTGCCATGCACACATCGAGATAATCATTGGCTATAAAAGTCACTCCGGCTTTTTTGCATACCGGAGCGATCAGAGAAGCCCATTTATAATACTGCCCTATTGAAGCTTTTTTATCTCTCAGTTGGACCACTTTTGCTCCGCCTTTTATCGCGGCCTTTACCGCCTCTACCGGGGACCTTTTGCCAAGGACATCGGGATCGGTGACAACATACAGGTCAAAATCCAGATACCGACGGTCGACTGTCGACAGTAGATTGGTAAGTTCTTTTTCGATCGTGTAAAGTTCAAAACGCACGGACTTGAACACCCTGCCGGCGTCCTTGTCGGCCATCTTCCCGAACTCTTCAAGCACCCTGGCGGCCTCTTCCGCGCGTTTTACATTGGAGGTTATGATCTTGGAAATGCCCGTCCTGTCGGCTTCCGATGCGGGGTACATGTTCTTTCCGACATCCGATGCGGAATCCCTTTTGCTTACCAAATCATCACCCTTGCTTATAAGAAGAACTCCCTCCTTGACCTTGCCTCTCAATGACTTTATTTCCCATGTGAGTTTTGTGTCGTCAAGGATGAACCTTGCCACTTCTTCGATAACGCGGAGCCCTTCCATAAGGCGGTTGATATTGGCATCGATTATGCGCAGGATCTTAGGATTCATGCCTATATTATATAACATTATTTCTGTTGCCATACTTGGCGGGGCCTGCTGTATAATATTCCTTAATGCGAAACAGATTACTGTTGGCTGTTTTGTCTGCTGTTTTTCTGTTCGACCTTCAAAAAGGAGTGTTCTCTATGGAAAAGATACGGATATTCGACAGCGGCCTGGGGAAAATAGTGCTTGTGGATAAAATAAACAGATCCGACGGGGAATGGAAAAAACTTCTTACGCCTGAGCAATATGAAGTGACCGTGAAAAAAGGAACCGAACGGCCGTTCACCTGCGGCTTGAATGATAATAAGGAACCCGGCATATACAAATGCGTCAGATGCGGCACGGACCTGTTCAAATCTGACAAGAAGTTCGAATCCGGTACGGGATGGCCCAGTTATTTTGAGCCGGTTTCGGACCTTAATATCACATACAAGAAAGATACCGGTCTGGGCATGGAAAGGACCGAAGTGCTTTGTGCGCGCTGCGGTTCTCACCTGGGACATGTCTTTGACGACGGCCCTGCCCCTACCGGCAAACGCTATTGTATAAACGGTGTCGCGCTGATGTTCGTTAAACCGGGTGAAAAGAACTACGAAGAGGCTACGTTCGGCGGAGGCTGCTTCTGGCATGTTGAGGACGAGTTCAGGAAAATAAAAGGGGTATTGGATACGGAGGTTGGATTTTCGGGAGGCACGGTCCCCGACCCCAGTTATGAGAGAGTTTGCAGCAAGGACACGGGGCATGCGGAAGTCGTGCACATAAAATTCGATCCTAAAAAGGTTTCTTACGACACGCTGCTGGATGTCTTTTGGGAGATACACGACCCGACACAGCTCAACCGCCAGGGTCCTGATGTCGGGGACCAGTACCGCTCCGTTATATTTTACTATTCCGGAGAGCAGAAGCTGAAAGCCGTAAGGTCCAAAGAAAAACTGGAGAAGTCCGGAAGATACAAAGGCCGTATAGTGACCCAGATACTTCCGGCATCCAGATTCTTCAGGGCGGAGGAATATCATCAAAAGTATATGGAGAAGAACAGGAACAGGTAAAGAGAATGGAAAAGATCATCAAAAGCGTGCTTATTATAATTGCCGGGCTCTGGCTGATAAAAGAAGGCAATGACGAATACCACAAATCCTGGATACTTTCCGGGATAGGATGGACTTTTCTGGCTTACGGGCTGCAGATACTTGTGTTCAGCTTCTTTTAATGACTGCGACGTTCACTAAATGTCCTCTGTCTGGTTCGACTTATGGGGACTTGTGGTGAGCGAGGTTGCTTTTGCAACCGAGTCGAACCACTGGGGGACCTGGATTTGGCCTCCGTGGTCGCCGGGGCGACCAGCTACGGGCCATGGCATTTTCACTTCGTTCGCTCATCCCGACTTGGGTCGGGAGTATCGCTCACTCATCCTCGCACCTGCTCGGCGTGAAAATGCCTTTCAAATCGGTCCCAAATTCCGCTACCGCGTAATTCTGCCGCTGTACGCGTCAGCCAGAATTATTCTTCGAATAATTCTGGGGGACCTGGATTTGAACCAGGATACACAGCTCCAGAGGCTGTAGTCCTACCGTTAGACGATCCCCCAACAAATTACTTCAGCATATAAGGCGGCAGCCACCATTGAGGTCTGAATATAAGGATAAATATGCCGTAGCCAAGGATTATTAGAGTCACCAGTACATAAGCCCAAAAACCTTTGGATACATTATTCCCTTTGTTGAACCAAAACCCGAAAGCCAGAGCGAAAATCGCAAGAACAATGAGAGATACACCCTTGAACAAAGGATTCTGGCTGGCAAACGTTATTAATCTTATTCCGGTGTCAAAACTCAGCATTATAACTGTTATAATACAACTAAACATGGAGATTTTCAAATCTGATTTCCTCGTTGTGGGCGGAGGAATATCAGGGCTGACCGCTTCACTTGTATGCGCCTCGAAAGGTTCCGTGACCCTTCTGACCAAGGGAAAAACCGAAGAAACCGCGACCGAAAAAGCCCAGGGAGGCATTGCCGTTGCTCTTGACAGCGTAAACGATTCGACCTCATATCACCTTGATGATACATTGATCGCCGGTGCCGGACTGTGCGACAGGCAGGCCGTGGAAATACTTGTAAAAGACGGTGTTGAACGGGTAAAAGAGCTTATAGCCATGGGGGCCGACTTTGACCGCACCTCTTCAGGCTTTGAGCTGAATATAGAAGGCGCTCACAGAAAAAGAAGGATACTTCATGCCGGGGATTATACCGGAAAAGAAATAGCGCGCACGCTTGCGGCCAGGGTCATAAAGAACAGGAATATCTCCATAAGGAACTATATTTTCGGAAAAGATCTCATCATGACGAACGGAAAATGCACCGGGGTTGTAGCCTTTGATTCGGTCACCGGAAAACAGATGATGTTCCTTTCTCCCTGCGTTATAATTTCGACCGGCGGAGTATGTCAGATCTACAGATATACCACCAATCCGGAATTCGCTACCGGTGACGGGATGGCCATGGCATACAGGGCCGGAGCGGTCCTGCGCGATATGGAATTTGTGCAGTTCCACCCTACCGCTCTGGTCCAGTTCAAAGGGCTCGACGAAGAGATCGCTTTTCCTCAGTTCCTTATATCGGAGGCCGTGCGCGGCGAAGGCGCCTTGCTGTTGAACAAGCACGGGGAACGCTTCATGGAAAAATACCACGTGCAGGCGGAGTTGGCCCCGCGCGATATAGTTTCGAGGGCCATATTCGAAGAAATGAAAAAGACATCTTCCGATCACGTTCATCTCAACCTTTCCGGGATCGATCCGGGGAAGATACAAAAAAGGTTCCCTACCATTTATAAGACCTGTAAGGAGGTCGGACTTGATCTTACGTGCGATGATATACCGGTAGCTCCCGCGGCCCACTATTTTATGGGCGGCATCAAGACCGATATGGAGGGGCGCACGAATATACCCGGACTTTGGGCGGCCGGGGAAGCGATGTCTTCCGGGGTCCACGGGGCTAACCGCCTTGCCAGCAATTCGCTCCTTGAAGGCGTGGTGTTCGGCAAACGCGCCGCGGAAAGCGCGATAGCGTATCGAAAAGAGGATCCCGGCGCTGAAGTAAAGCCGGAAATTCCTTCTTCTAAAAAAGCCGTACACCTGCCCGATAACGAAATAAAGTCCTATAAAGGGTTCATAAAAAGGCTGATGTGGGAGCATGTCGGAATAGTCCGCAGCGGTGTTTCTCTGGGCAAGGCTATCATTGAGCTTGAGAAGCTGTCATCCAAATTCGGTTTTGACCCTCAGAACAAGGACGAGGCGGAGCTGGTGAACATGGCGCTTGTGGGAGGGATTATCGCAAAAGCCGCTCTGGACAGGAAAGAATCACGCGGCGCGCATTACCGCACGGATTACCCAAAAAAAGACGATTTTAAGTGGCAAAAGCACCTGGAGTACAGGATCGGCTGAACAGTCACTGCCGGGCTTTTAAGTCCGTATCAAATATCCTGAAATATCCTTTTAAAAACCTGTTTATCTGAGAATGTGTCTTGTTCTTTATCACATGGACCGGAAGATTATGTTCGTGGGCTATTTTCAGGATCTTTGATCCCTGTACGGCTTTTGACCTTATTGCCAGGACAACGTTCGCTTCGTCGGGCGAATCGACAACCTCGGCCTCCACCCCCATAGCTTTGATGCATTTTTCCAGCGTGCTGTTATTGATCCCGAAAGGGAATATCTTTACCAGATCGTCCTGTTTCTGGACGATGGCTTCTTCTATGGCTTCGCTCGACATCTCCGGCATTGATTCCTGTGTCGGTATCTGCTTTATCTCTATTTCCCCGTCCTCTTTGCGTATGCGCACTTCCGGCAACGGGATCTTTCCCCGTAAGAGCATGTCCACGGCAGCGGCCGTATCGTGATAGATAGCCATTTCATCCCTCTGCCGTATTTCAACCACTATATCGAAGGTCGGAGGGGCTTTCCTTTCAAGCACTGCTTTCTGTGTCTTTCTTCTTTTTGCTTCTTCATCCCCGAGTATCACTGTTTGTATGCCGCCGATCAGATCGCTCAGGGTCGGGTTTGCCACCAGATTATCGAGCGTAACGCCGTGGGCTGTCCCTATCAGCACTACTCCCCTTTCGGCGATCGTCCTTGCGGCTTCGGCCTCTGCTTCGGTGCCTATTTCGTCTATGATTATGGCTTCCGGCATATGATTCTCCACGGCTTCTATCATGACCGCGTGCTGTTTGTCGGGTGAAGGGACCTGCATCCTGCGTGCTTTACCTATGCCTTCGTGTGGTATATCACCGTCGCCGGCTATTTCGTTGCTGGTATCTACCACGATCACTCGTTTTCCCATTTCTCCGCTTAAGACCCTGGCGGATTCTCTGAGTTTGGTGGTTTTCCCTATGCCCGGAGGCCCTAGGAACAAAATACTTTTATTGGAACGTATTATGTCCTTGATTATGTCTATCGTGCCGTAAGCTGCCCTTCCGACCCTGCAGGTAAGCCCTATTATCTTTCCAGTGCGGTTACGTATGGCCGATATCCTGTGGAGAGTCCTTTCGATTCCTGCGCGATTATCCGCCGTGAACATTCCCCATTTTGAACACACATAATCTATATCTTCCTGGGAGACTATCTCGTCCTCAAGATAGTGGCCCTTTTTTTC
>CALFCX010000107.1 GCA_937950635.1 uncultured bacterium | reverse complement strand
GAGCGAGAGATCAGGCATAAAGGCCGCCACAAAATATCTTCTTGACGGAGCCAATTATGTGCTTACCCGTACTGACAGGACGCCTGGGGAAGCATTCGGGAAATTAAAGGACTTTATTGAAAAGCTGGATGTCGATGTTTCCGTTATGTCGCCGGAACAGCACGATTTTTGCGTTGCCGCTGTAAGCCATATGCCTCTGGCCGTGGCCGTATCACTTGTAAATGCCGTGTGCGGTCTTGGAAAGAACAGGGAAAATTGTCTTAAATTGGCTTCTTCCGGTTTCAGGGATACCACAAGGGTAGCTTCCGGAAATGTGGAAATGGGCAAAGATATGTTCTTAAGCAACGGCAAAGCAGTTCTCGAAATGCTGTCCGCCTTCAAGAGCTCGTTGGAAGACCTCGAAAAAATGATACAAAAGAAAGATATCCCCGGCATATCTGCCGCACTTGAAAAGGCCAAGAACATGAGGGATGGGATATATGGATCTTAAAGTCATTCCTTGTGCCAGAATTTCCGGTGAGATCGCGGTCCCGGCCGACAAATCCATATCACACAGAGCTGTGATGCTTGCTTCATTGTCGGACGGAGCATGCAACATAAGCAATCTGCTGGAGTCTGATGATTGCCTGCGTACGGTAGAGTGTTTCAGGGCAATGGGCGTTCTTATAGAAAAGGGCGGTACCGGCGATTATTTAGTGCGCGGCAGAGGGCTGAAAGGGTTGACCGTACCCAGGGATATTCTTTATGTCGGGAATTCCGGGACGTCGATAAGGCTTCTTCTGGGGATACTCGCCGGGCAGGATTTTTCGGCGGTCATTACCGGCGATGAATCTATAAAACAGCGCCCTATGAAGAGGGTTGTCGATCCCCTTAGAAAAATGGGCGCGGTGATACGCGGAAAAGAAGACGGTAATTTTGCTCCGATAGAGATAAAGGGAGGGACGCTTTCTTCCATAGATTACACGCTCCCGGTTGCCAGCGCCCAGATAAAGTCCGCTTTGATGCTGGCAGCGCTTTTTGCGAAAGGGATCACGAAAATTTCCGAGCCGTCGGCATCACGAGACCACACCGAGAGGATGTTCGGTTATTTTGAGATCCCGTTCTCTAAGGCAGGGAATTCCATAGAGATCGCTTCTCCGGGTTCTATAAAGCCCAGGGATCTCAGCATCCCAGGGGATATATCTTCGGCGGCTTTTTTCATTGTTGCGGCCCTGATAGTCCCGGGTTCTTCCCTGCTGATAAAAGATGTGGGATTGAACCCTACGAGGACCGGTATTTTGGACGCACTCAAAAAAATGGGCGCGCGTATTGAGATAAAGGACCAACGGGAGCTATTCGGGGAACTGAGAGGCAACATACGGGTTGAGCATTCCAGATTGCACGGGATAAATGTCGGCGGGGATCTTATACCCAGAATGATAGACGAGATCCCGGCTTTTGCGGTAGCCGCCGCCTATGCTTCCGGCAATACCGCGGTCTCCGACGCCCAGGAGCTGAAAGTGAAGGAAAGCAACAGAATAAACACCACCGTGACAGAACTGAAAAAAATGGGCGCGGTCGCGGAAGAAAAAGATGACGGCTTTGTCATAAAAGGCGGATATCCGCTTAAAGGATCCTTATGCGAAAGCCACGGCGACCACAGGATCGCCATGTCCCTGGCGGTGGCGGCACTGGCCGCTCAGGGAGAAACATCAGTGCTGAACTGCGATTGCATAGCTACTTCTTTCCCGGGATTTGCCGGAGTTTTGAAGAGCATAGTTGCCGGTTAGAACCTGAGGCGGCTCGGCAGATCTTCCCACGGCCTGTGTTCCAAATGTTTCGGGAAATCTATCCTTCCTTTGTTATCGATCTCTCGCGTGTATATCGGGAACAGTCCGATCCTGTTGACATGTATCGTCAGGTACAAAGACCTTATGTCTTCCGGATCATCCGCACGGGTAAGCCCCATAAAAAGCGTTTTTTCCGCCCCGACAATACCACGGCTCTTTTTTACGCAGACATTATATTTTATGCCGCTTTCAAGGTTCAGCTGAGGCATCATCAGGGAAAAGCCGTTTGGCAGCATTAATTCTATTCTTCTTGCCGGCCCCATGATGTGCGTTCTTATCACAGGCGGCCGGAAATTCCTGTTAAGGCCTGCTCTGAAAAGTATTGTGTTCAGAGCAAGGTCCCTGAGCACATCGAAGAAGCATTTCTTGCCATTAAAGAGATGGCTGTTAAATAGCATGAACTGTCTGTATTCTTCCCCGGCGTAATTATACGGAGCAAAACAGTTCTTCGCGCCTTCTTGGAAAGCGTATCCGCAGAGCCTGACCCCATTTTTCCCGTAGACATCGAAATGGAATCTTGAAAGATTGTCCGACCTAGGGGAAAATATCAAAGGTCTTTGGCCGGGGAGACGGCCGAAAACAGCCCTTCGTCCGCGAATACCTTCCGGATCGCCGATATTAATATCCGATCCGGGAGCGTTGAAATAAAAGGCCGGGATATCGGCCCATAACTTTTCAAGCGCACTGTCTTCAAATCCTTTCATGGCTGCTGACAGGAAACCGAGTATTAGAGGCCTTGCTTCGCTGAGCTTTTCAAGCGCAGGGACCTCTCCGGATATCACTTCATCCATCTGGTCTGCGGGAACATTCAAGAAACTTCCTCTGGGATAGGGGTCTTGTGCTATCTGCCAGTTGGCCAGATATCTTAAACTTCTTTCTATCCTTGCCGTATCGGCGGTCTTTCCGAGTACGCGGTCGGAGCAAATATCCCTGTGCACCTGCCTTGCGGCTACTTCGGGCCGTTGCGCGTGCATGATATCAAAGCCCTGAGGATAGAGGGCCCTGGTAGCCAGAAGATATTTTAATCTGCTTGTTGATAACATAGTAGTGTTCCGAATTTATCCCTTCATCATGCTAAAATTGATTCAAATATATATCGGGAAAACAGGGGTTTGATTTCATGGCCGACAGAATAAATATACTTAACGAGATCCTGGCCTCCAAAATAGCGGCGGGAGAGGTGGTAGAGCGCCCCGCTTCGGTGGTAAAAGAGCTTGTCGAGAATGCCCTGGACGCGGGAGCGACACGGATAGACATAGAGGTCCATAACGCCGGAAAATCTTTTATCAGAGTTACGGATAACGGTTGCGGGATGAGCCGGCGGGATGCCGAGCTTTCTGTGGAGCGGCACGCTACATCAAAAATAAAGGATATTGATGATCTTTTTTCCATATCAACACTGGGATTCAGGGGGGAAGCCCTTGCCGCGGTCTCTTCGATCTCAAGGTTCGAGCTCATCACCAGCGACGGATCCCAAGGAACAAAAATATCTCTTGAAGGAGGCCGATCCCTCGAAAAAAAAGAAACGGCCGGCCCAAAGGGCACGACCGTTATAGTGAAAGATATGTTCTTTAATACCCCGGCGCGTCTCAAATACCTGAAAAGCGACGCCACAGAATTGAGCCAGATCTCCGATATAACTTCAAAAATGCTGATTTCCAACCCAAAAACAGCCTTCAGGCTTGTTTCCGACGGGAAAGAACTTCTTTCTTCGTCCGGGAACGGATCATTGTTCGATGCCGTGATCTCTGTTTACGGGACTTCCTTTGCGAGATCCCTGATAGAGCTTTCTCATAAAGATACATATGGTTTGATCGGTAAACCCTCCGATACAAAAATAAACAGGAATTATCAGCTTTTTTTCGTGAACGGAAGATATGTCAAGAATTTTATGTTGTCAAAAGCTTTTGAATCCGCTTACCGGAACCTTATCCCGAAAGACAGGCATCCCTCAGCCATAATATTCCTCACGATAGACCCGAAAGAAGTCGATGTTAATGTGCATCCTGCAAAGAAAGAAGTGAAATTCGCTTCCCCTAACCGCATTTCGCGTTTTGTTGAAGAAGCCGTTTCTGGGGCTTTGACGGATGTGCTGCCTCCTAAGCTGGTATATTCCCCGGACCTTGATCATGTTCCTTCCGTTGTAAAAAAAACCGAGTCATACGCGGCTATAGAGCTTCAAATGCCCGAACTTCGCGTTTCAAGTCCGGATAATTGCCGCGGAAAAGAAGAAGGTGCTATAAAAGAGGCCGCATCTGACAGCAACGAAAAACCTTCTGTGGCTGCAGTGATAGATGATTCTTATATCGTCTGCATTGAGGGATCGGACCTCATAATAATAGATCAGCATGCGGCCCACGAACGGATGCTGTACGAAAAGCTGAAAATATCCGCTGCTTCCCGTCCGGACTCTCAGATATATCTTGTTCCGGAGGTCCTTGAGCTCGACAAGAAAGAGTTCTCCGCTGTTGAGAACCATTTAAAGGAATTCGCGATGATGGGTTTTGATCTGGAAGTGTTCGGAAAGAACTCCGTACGTCTAAAAGCCGTCCCTTCTCCTCTTACCCGCCTGGATATGAGAGGGCTTGTAAAGGACCTTGTGTCACAAATGAGTGAAGGAGAAAAGAACCTAAAAACGGAAGATCATTTGGACCGACTGGCGAAGCTGGCTGCCTGCCACGCGGCCGTAAAGGCCGGTGACAGGCTTTCGTCGGCGGAAACAAAAGCTCTTGTTGATGCTGTTTTCGAGTCCAAGGACTTTTCCACCTGTCCCCACGGCCGGCCCACGGTGGTCAGGCTTGAAGGCCACAAGATCGCAAAATTGTTCGGCAGGCAATAAAAAATGCTCCGCATAAAGAAAATATTCAGGGATCTGTATGTGGGAACAGCCGCTTTGTCGGTAAAACTTTTGATGCGGTTGGTGAAAAAGTTTATAAGGTTCGATAAGATAGGCTTTGAGAACATAGGGGATTCGGGGATCCTGGCTTTATGGCACGAGAGCTATTTTGTAGCCGGTTACGCGAACCCTTTTGATAAGGTCGCAGTGCTAACTACAAAGGGATTGATGGGAGATATAGTTTCAAAGGCCATCGGTCAATTCGGGCCGAAGATAATACGCGCGTCGTTCAGCGGCGATTCTAAACAGGGCGCATATGCCGTCCTGCAGCTGATAAAGGCCGCCGAAGAAGGTTATAACCTTGTCATAGTCCCGGACGGCCCTAAAGGTCCGAGGCGAAGATCCAAGAAAGGCATCTTTTATATTTCGGAAAAGACCGGGAAAAAAATAATCCCAATAGGGGTCGCGGCTTCAAGAAAGATAGTTGTTCCTTTCAGATGGGACAAATATTTCATTCCTTTGCCGTTCAGCAGGGTAGTAATATACGCTGATAAGGCTTTTGACGGGCAGAGTAATACCGCAGAACTTGATAAGGCGATTGAAAGTGCCAGGCTGAAAGCCGAGAAAACTTTGCGCGGCTGAACCGGAGGCCATTTGACATATACTGTCTTTTTCTGTATATTCAAAGATTGTTTATGATATAACTTAGATTGGGAGGGCTTTTATGTCCCAGACGCTCGTAATAGTTGAATCGCCGGCCAAAGCAAAAACACTGGAGAAATTCCTGGGAAGGGATTATTCCGTGAAAGCCAGTTCCGGGCATATCAGGGACCTTCCGGCCGGTGCCATGGGGGTCGATCTCGAGAAGGGTTTTACTCCGACTTATTCCATACTCAAAGGCAAGGAAAAAATAGTAAAAGACCTTAAATCCTATGCAGCCAAGGCTTCGTCAGTACTGCTGGCCCCGGACCCTGACAGGGAAGGGGAGGCGATAGCCTGGCATCTGGCCTTTCTGCTTGAAGGCAGCAAAAAGGTGAAAAGGATAGAGTTCAACGAAATAACAAAGTCGGCTGTTCAGCAGGCCGTGCAAAATCCCCGTGATATCGACCTGAAAAGAGTTGACGCCCAGCAGGCCCGCAGGATCCTGGACCGCATCGTCGGTTATAAGATATCACCTCTGCTTTGGAAAAAAGTCCGCAAAGGTCTTTCGGCCGGCAGGGTCCAGTCGGTGGCCGTCAGGCTTATATGCGAGAGAGAAGCTCTTGTGCAAAGGTTCGTTCCGAAAGAGTTCTGGAAAATAACGGCACTCCTGTCAAAAAAGGACAAGAAACACGATTTCGAAGCCCAGATATTCTCAAAGGGAGGAAAACAGCTCGAGATCAGCGATGAATCTTCATCCGCTGCCATTCTGAAAGACCTGGAGGGCGCGGCCTATGAGGTAAAAGAGGTCCGCCGCAAAGAGCAGAAGCGAAATCCTTATCCGCCTTTCATAACCAGTACGCTCCAGCAGGATTCTTCCAGAAAACTCGGGTTCCAGGCGAAAAAGACTATGAGCATCGCGCAGAAGCTTTATGAAGGCATAGAAATATCCGGGGAAGGGTATGTCGGCCTTATAACCTATATGAGAACGGATTCCGTTAGAATAGCTGACACTGCCATAGAGGAAGTGCGCAGATTCATAGGCGATAAAATATCCCCCGAGCATCTTCCCAAAACGCCGAACTTTTACAAGACAAAAAAAGGGGCGCAGGACGCCCACGAGGCCATAAGGCCTACTTCGGTTTTCAGGACCCCGGAACAGATAAAGAAGGACCTGACACCGGAACAATACAAACTTTATGAGCTTATCTGGAAGAGATTTGTTGCCTCGCAGATGATGCCGGCGGTCTTTGACATGACCTCGGTCGATATTTCCGCGGGGGATTATTTGTTCAGGGCTTCGGGCAGCGTGATAAAGTTCGACGGATTCCTTTCTCTGTATGAAGAAAGCAAGGACGAAAGCGACGAAAAATCCGGGACCCTGCCGGAGCTGTCGGAAAAAGAAGTCCTGGTATTGCACAAGATCACTCCGTCCCAGCATTTTACCCAGCCTCCGGCGCGTTATAACGAAGCTTCGCTTGTTAAGGAGCTGGAAGAAAGGGGGATAGGCCGGCCGAGCACCTATGCTCCGATCATCAGCACCATAGTTGACAGGGGCTATGTGGTAAAGGACGGCAGGACCTTGAAGCCTACAGAACTCGGGATAATAACCAACGGGCTCTTGGTAAAGCATTTCCCGACAGTATTGGATATTGAGTTCACTGCGCGCATGGAAGAAGAGCTTGACGAGATAGAAGAGGGAAAGATCGTTTGGACCAAGGTACTCGAAGAGTTCTACGGTCCGTTCAAAACATCCATGGACAAAGCCGGCGTAGAGATGAAAAAGGTCAAAATGGAGGAGAAGACGGACGAAGTATGCGAAAAATGCGGCAGTCCCATGGTGGTTAGGCAGAGCAGGTACGGAGCGTTCCTTGCCTGTACCGGTTTCCCGAAATGCAAGAATACCAAGGACCTGCCCAGAAAAGGCGAAGAAGTGGTTGAAGCTGCCGAGCCGTGCGAGAAATGCGGCAGCCCGATGGAAGTGAAAAGAAGCCGGTTCGGGGCTTTTCTCGCCTGTACCGCCTATCCCAAGTGCAAGAACACGAAATCTATACTTAAGAAGATCGGGGTAAAGTGTCCGGAAGCGGGATGCGGAGGGGATATCGTCGAAAAAAGGTCTAAGAAAGGCCGCATATTCTATTCATGCAGCAACTGGCCCAAATGCAAGTTCTCTTCCTGGCAGAAGCCGCTGCCGGAAATGTGCCCGACCTGCGGGGCCATACTTACCGAGAAATACACGAAGGCCGGGATCACAAAAGAATGCTCCAAAAAATGCGGCTATAAGGCCTGAGGCATTTTCCCATGAAAATAATATCCGATCCGCGCAAGATGACATCGTTCGCGCTTTCTGCCTGGAAAAAAGGCCTGAAAATAGGCTTTGTCCCGACCATGGGGGCTTTGCACGAAGGGCATCTTGAACTGGTAAGATCAGCGAAAAGAACATCGGATATAACGGTTGTCAGCATATTCGTCAATCCGATACAATTCGGCCCTAAAGAAGATTTTAAAAAATATCCCAGGAACATAAAAAAAGATGTGCGTCTGCTAAAAAGAGAGAAAGTTGACGTTTTGTTCTGTCCCGCTGCCGGAAAAATGTTCCCTGAAGGTTTTTCTTCTTACGTTGAAGTGAGTGGCCTGGACAAAAATTTGTGCGGAGCTTCGCGTCCCGGACATTTCAGGGGTGTTGCGACTGTAGTGGCCAAGCTTTTCAATATTGTGAGGCCTGATACGGCGTTCTTCGGAGCCAAAGACTTTCAGCAGCAGGCCATAATAAAAAAATTGGTAAAAGACCTGGATATGGGAATAAGGATTGTTACCGTTAAGACCGCGAGAGAAAAGGACGGTCTCGCGAAAAGCTCAAGAAATGTTTATTTATCAAAAGGGCACAGGGAGCAGGCAACGGTTTTATACAAAGCCTTGTCTTTAGCCGCAAAAATGATAAGGTCCGGCGAAAAAAACGCGGCAAAAGTCACGGCCGCGGTAAAGAAGACTATTCTCAAAGGCGCCGATTTCAGGACCGATTATATTTCTATAGTTGATCCGGAAACTTTGGAGTATCAAAAAACAATAAAAAGACCGACCCTTATTGCCGTTGCCGCGTATCTTGGAAAAACGCGTCTGATAGATAATATTCTCGTAGCTTAAAGGTCCTTATTGCTGGTTGTAGTGCGCATCCTGCAAGGCTTTTAATGCTTCCGCTGCTTTTTCTGTAAGGGATTTTGAATGCCCGAACACCCACCCGTAATCCTCGCTTACGAACTTTAATGTTGCATACGCCAGTTCATACAGATCTCTTTTTGTGCATTTAGATAATATTGCTATGCATTCCGATGAGATCTCGTCATCAGAACCGTAATTCCTGATGATATTGCTTATAGCCTCTATTGAATCCTTTGTCTGAAAATGTCCAAGCGCCCTTATTACCTCTAGTCGCACATCTTTGGGGGTTACTATCCTTTGGTCATGATCCCTGCGGTTCAACACTGATATTAATTCCGGGATCAGCTTTGTGATGTTTAGATGAACGATGTGTCTTACTGCCGCAGTTTGCTCTTTTTGGTCACGATTGTTCAATTGAGCAAACAAAGCATTTGTTATGGATGAGAAGGCTAAAGATTCGGCGCTTTTATTGCGGCTCAAATATTCCCAGGCATTCTCTTCGGTTATTTTGCCGTCCTCTCTACCGTCAACCATATCTATTCTTTTCAGCCGTTCCGGATCATAAATAATGGCCCCATTCTCTTTGGGTGTCAAATTGAACTCCTCATATAGTTTAATTGTCGAAATATCCATGATCTTTTACCCCTTTTTGATATTTATTTGCACAGATATTCATCGTTAATTATTGTCATTAATTTCATGCGTGGCAAACTGTCGAAAAACACTACAGTAAAGACAGCTCGCTTCGCTTACAGCACGCTCACTTCGTTCGCTACGGCTAACAGCTCCGGGCCGTTAGCTGTAAGCCATGCGGAGTGGGGCTGTGCTGTAGCGACCCTGAGCGTAGAGAAGGGGAACGTGCCGTAAGCTATTAATGGCGGAATAATTGCTGTAAATACTTCCGATGGGAGCCGAAAGCAAGAAAATAGGCAGAAAAGGCGAATCCATAGCAGCCGACTATCTGGCCTCTAAGGGATGGAAGATACTTGTAAGGAATTACAGGACTGCTAGAGGAGAGATCGACCTTATTGCCGAGGATGGAGATGTCCTTGTCTTTGTCGAGGTCAAGAATTATTCGTCGCGCAGCTTTTATCTCCCGTCATTTTCCATAGATAAGAATAAACGCCAGTGCATCATAAAATCCGCCAAGACCTATCTTTTTATAAATAATATACGTGATGTTAACTGCCGTTTTGATGTTCTGACCATTTATAAAAACCCCAAAGGGATTGATTGTATCGAACACTATGTGAATGCTTTTGATATTTGTTGAAGGAGCAACGCATGTTCATAAGAATAAAAAGCGCCGCTTTCATGGGACTGCACTGTTATCCCGTGGATGTTGAGGTAAACCTGAGCAGGGGTCTTCCCGGGCAGTCTATAGTCGGATTACCTGATGCCGCCATAAAAGAAAGCCGCGACCGCGTTAAGTCCGCCGTGAACAACAGCGGTTTTGAGTTCCCGCCCGGTTATTGTACCGTGAACCTTGCGCCCGCCGATACCAGGAAAGAGGGATGCATGTATGACCTGGCTATCGCTCTCGGGATATTGATGGTGTCCGGCCAGCTTTCTGATGACTGCATGAATAATACAGCCGCGATGGGAGAACTATCTCTGGACGGCAATCTGCGGCCTGTGGACGGGGTTTTGCCTATGTGCCTTGAGCTAAAGGAGCGAGGTATATCGAGGATTATAGTCCCTTCTGATAATGCTGTTGAAGCCTCTGCCGTTGAGGGTCTGGATATTATTCCGGTGTGCGACCTGAAAACAGCCGTTAGATATCTTGGCGGAGAAGAACATATAACACCGTGCAAGACAGACATGGACAAGATATTTGAGCGTAACGATCCGGATGAAGGGGATTTTTCGGATGTGAAAGGTCAATACCAGGCGAAAAGAGCTCTCGAGATAGCGGCTGCGGGAGGACATAACGTACTGATGATCGGGCCTCCCGGAAGCGGCAAGACAATGCTGGCAAAAAGATTGCCGTCCATAATGCCGGACCTTAGTCTTGCCGAAGCGCTTGAAATAACCAAGATATACAGCGTTGCCGGGCTTTTGGACAGAAAAAAATCCGTAATAAAAGATCGTCCTTTCAGGTCGCCGCACCACACCACTTCGGATATCGGAATGATAGGCGGCGGCAGGGTCCCGATCCCGGGGGAGATCACTCTGGCTCATATGGGCTTGCTTTTTCTGGACGAATTCCCGGAATTCGGAAGAGCGGTCCTTGAAGCGCTTCGTCAACCGCTCGAAGACGGTTGTGTCACTATTTCAAGGGCTTCGGCTTCTCTTACGTATCCCGCTCAATTCATGCTTGTTGCGGCAATGAACCCGTGCCCCTGCGGGAATTACGGAGATCCTTCTATGGAGTGCACATGTCCTCCTTGGAAAGTGCAGAAATATTTCCAGAAGATATCCGGGCCTATCTTGGACAGGATAGACATACATCTTAATATGCCGAGGCTCAACAAGGACGAATTAATGACATCTTCTTGCGGAGAATCTTCGGCTGAGATAAAAAAAAGGGTCATTTCCGCGAGGCAGATGCAAAAAGATCGTTTTAAAGAGTGGAGGACCGCCTCCAATGCAAAGATCCCGCCCAGATATATGCGCAAATTCTGTCCTATGGAACCGGCCGCGGAGGATCTGATGAAATCAGCGGTCTTCAAACTTCGGCTCAGCGGACGGGCTTTTGACAAAATATTGAAAGTTTCCCGCACCATAGCCGACCTTGAAACCAGCGCAACGATAAAGCCCGAGTACATTGCCGAAGCAATACAGTATCGTCCGGACAGGGGGTGAAAGATTGCATGAAAGAATACGGGTTTGTTAAATTCGTGTCCGTAAAGAACGACCAGGTTATCTATAAAGTCGCCGTGTTTACCGTCAGCTCCTATAAAGAGCTGGTGCAGAACAGAGGGATAAATTATATTCTAGACCTGTTTATGGAGGTATGCAGGGATAAAGAATGCAAATTTCTTGGGTTCAACTTCGAAGGGGGCTATGTTTTTGCCTTATTAGGCTTTGATCATGAATATATTATCAAGAAAAGGGAATGCGCCTGTCTTACGCCCGGCGGAAGAAACAATCTTACTGGTAAATGACCTTATAAATAAGGCGGTTGCGGCAAAAGCCAGTGATATGCATTTTGAGCCTTACACCACAGGCATGAGAGTGCGGTTTCGTACGGACGGTCTTCTGAAAGAAGTTTGCTCTATAGAGAAAAAACATGTGCCCCAAATAATCGCCAGGATCAAGGTCATGGTTAACGCTGATATTGGGCAATCACGTCTTCCGCAGGATGGAAAGATGCACATGGTCTTTGGCCAGCAGCATTTTGATATAAGGGTTTCTATAATGCCGACAATATTCGGGGAAAAGGCCGTATTAAGGATATTGAACAAAAGTCAGGCGTCGATCCCGCTGGAAGAATTGGGTTTTACCGCTTTACAGCTCTCTATTTACAGAAAAGCAATAACCCGGCCGCATGGTTTGGTGCTTGTTACGGGGCCTACCGGTTCCGGCAAGACGACCACGCTGTATTCTTCTCTTAATGAAATAAACGATCCGTCAAAGAACATATTGACCATAGAAGATCCTGTCGAATATGAGATGCACGGTATAAATCAGGTGCAAGTAAACTATAAGAGCGGTTTGGATTTTAAAAAAGGACTGCGGTCAATACTGCGTCAGGATCCGGACGTGATAATGGTCGGAGAAATAAGGGATAACGAAACCGCAAAGATCGCTATTGCCGCCGCAATGACGGGACACCTTGTGTTCTCCACTTTGCACACCAATACCGCCTCTGGTGCCGTGGAGCGTTTAGTCGACATGGGCATTGAAAAATATCTTGTAGCTTCCGGACTTATCTGTGTGGTCGCTCAACGCCTTGTCAGAAAACTCTGCCCGAAATGCGAAGAATGCGGTTTTTCGGGCTATAAAGGCCGCAGAGCGGTTTATGAAGTGCTTTATTTCGACGACCGCGTTAAAGAGACGATCAAAAGGTCCCCGGACAAAGATCTGATAGATAAGATACCGGGGAAGACAAGCATGTACGAGGCCGGTATGGAAGCCGTAAGATCAGGTTTGATATCCGAACAGGAGCTGTCCGCGACAGTAGCGGCAGACCTTTAGTTCTTTTTGTCCGTATCTTTTCTTCCGCCGGAAAAAAGAGAGGGCATTTCTATGCCGCTGTTCACGAAGAACACCGCGATACCGACTATTTTCTTGTAGACGTTCTGTACGACCGCGCTAAAACAGTATATATAGCCGTAGGGACAGGTTTTGCAAAGAGAAAAAGGCGTGTAAGGGATATGGCAGTTCTCCCAGTTCATGAACATACAGCGTTTGCCGTTTTTGTCCGGCTTTGCCGGTCCTTTGGCGGGAGCGTTCATTTCATTTTTTGAAATGTTCTGTAATTTTGTCAATTCTTCGGTCAGCATTTTGTCCTGTCATATCGTTATCGACGGATTTTTTGGAAATTTCATCTTTTTGAGTATTGTGGTATATTTTAGTAATGGCAAAAAGAGCTGTTTTAACGCTTATCTTCTATTTGGTCTTTCTCGCGACTTTTATATTTGGAAGCCTGCTGATACTTGTTATGATGATCTTCGGCATCCCGCGCCGTAAAGCTTCGGCAGCCGTTTCTAAGCGCTGGGCAAAGATGCTCTTAAGCATAGCAGGGATAAAAGTCCATTTAAAAGGTGCGGAGAACCTTGGCTTCTCCGGACCGAAGATATTGGCGGCCAATCATCAGGGGAACTTTGATATACCGATCCTTATGTCTGCCCTGCCCGTTAATTTCAGGTTCCTGGTGAAGAAAGAGCTTTTCTCGATACCGGTTTTCGGATGGCATTTGCGCAACAGGGGAGATATCCCGATAAACAGGAAAAGTCCCGCCAGCGCCAGTTACACGATAAAAATGCTCGCTAAGGACCTCAAAGACGGTGATCCCCTTCTTATATTTCCGGAGGGCACAAGGTCTGCCGATGGTAAAGTGGCGGAATTTAAGCGGGGTAGCGTGGTGCTTGCTTCTGAAAGCGGGGCCCGGATCGTGCCTATAGGCATATCTGGAAGCTTTTCCATACAGAAAAAGGGCGGAGTGATGATCTATCCTACGGATGTATATGTGAATATAGGGACGCCCATTGGGAATGAAGCCGATCCGGATGATATAAGCGGTTTTTCAACCAGATTACGCGAAAAAGTGATTTCCTTGATAGAGGATTATAAGAGGTGATATAATGGTGCAACGTTATAAAAAAACGGTTGCCGAGAACCGCAAAGCGCGCTTTGATTATCATATACTTGAGACTTACGAAGCGGGCATTTCTCTTAAGGGGAATGAGGTAAAATCCCTTAGGATCGGCAGGGTGAATTTAAGGGACAGTTTTGCGAGGATAGAGAACGGGCAGGCTTTTTTATACGGGATGCATATAAGCCCGTATGATTTTGCCAGAAAAGAAGGCATAGATCCTTTAAGGGTCCGGAAGCTCCTGCTAAACAAGTCGGAGATCAGAAAGCTGGCAGGGAAGATATCCCAGAAGGGTTTTGTTCTCGTGCCGTTGAAGGTGTATTTTTTCGGGAACTATGCGAAGGTAGAGCTTGGCGTCGGGAAAGGCAAGAAGCTCTATGACAAGAAAGAATCTATAAAGAAAAAAGATTCCGACCGCGATATGGAAAGAGAGCTAGTTGACAGGCAAAGATAAAAAAGCAAGGCCGGCCGATGTTGACACGCGCTCCAAGCGAAGGTCAGGGATCGATATTGCCGACGCAGTGAAGGATATGATAACGCAGCAGTATCCCGGTATGGACCAGGATGACGCCATGCGTCTTGCCGTGATGCTGACCAAGGCCCAGCTTAAAGGTGAGATATAATATAGGCAGGGAGGTAGAACAATATGGTAAATATTCCCGGGCAGGTGCCGCCGCCGCTGTCCCCGCAGGTGCCTCCTAAGAAACTTGACGAATCGCATGAAACGCGCAGGGAAACCGCTCCTGCAAGGTCGTCGGTCGGACGGGATGTTAACGCGATGGATTCCCAGGCCATCGCAGTGCGCATGGCTGCTCTTTCCATGGACGCCAAGGAAAAAGAGCTTTCTTTTGAGGATATAGTCGACAAAGTGATAAAAGAGACCGGCCTGCTGAATCCTCAGGCCGCCATGGAAGAAGCGGACAGGAAGCTGCAGAAAGAGATCGAGCTGGAGCTCGAGAAGATAAAGGAGAGTAAGGAACTCATGGAAGAAGCCCAGGCCTGGCAGGACCTTGCCGAGCTTCTTGAAAGCAATCTGGACGAAGAACAGGTCAACCAGTTCATTTCACTGCTCGAGCACGAAGTCAAGAAATAACGGGGCTGTAAGGATCTCGACGGGAGGTGAGAGCTCCGGAGTGCAAGCCGAGGTGCCGTGACCCTCGCAAAACTTTGCGGCAACTATCAAATGCTGAAACATTTGAAGATTTGGTGGCCCGTGTTGACTGGACGTTCTTGAATGTCAAGACTCCGGTCGCGCTAGCTGCCTAACTGATCTCTTTAATTAATTAGGGATCACGTCCGCCGGACATGACGGCCGGTCCGGGAAAGGGCGTCATAAGACCGTATACTTTTTTGTCCGGTCCTTCGGGGCAAAAGGGGAAACAAAACAGCTAAAGGATAGCTTGGCGGATGGCCCGGTCCTTGGCTTTATCCGCCGGGTGAACAATCAAATAAAGGGCTAAGCTTGTAGGTCTTCGGAAATCGATCCTTTCGGACGCGGGTTTAACTCCCGCCAGCTCCACCACTTCCCTTGTGCTATCATTGTCTATCATGCATCACTATGAAGAAAGCCAGAACCAGTATTTTTCCGGGCGTTTCAAAAAATACGGGTTCAGCCACAAGTCTTTGAGCTGGGAATCACCGTTCACGCAGAATGCCAGGTTCTTAGAGCTGCTCAAAGTATGCACGATGGGAAGTAAGTTCAAGGATTTTTCCCTGCTTGATTTCGGGTGCGGTCTGGGGCATCTTTATAAGTTCATAAAGGACAACGGCCTTATAGGGTCGTGGGGAATAGCCTATAAAGGCGTGGATATCAACGAAAAATTCGTGGCGGAAGCCTCAAAGAATTTTCCGTCCGCCAGATTCGAACTTAAAACGGACGCTGTTTACGAAGAGCCGTTCGATTATACCGTGTGTTCCGGCATATACAACCTGAAATTCTCCGAGGACTTTGATATAAGCGCTCATTATAAACAGGAACTTGCAAAGCTTTTTAATACTGTCAGGTGCGGTCTGTCGGTCAATTTTCAGACACAGAACGCTTTGCCTTTGATCCCGAAACGCCTCAGGGAAGGGGAGAAAGAACGGTTCTATTTCCACGATCCGGAAAAACTTCTTTGCGATATGAAAACTATAACGGGTAATATATCCGTACTTAACAATTACTTGCCGGGAGATTACGATATCACTTTCTGCCTGCTCAAATAACCCTGTATTTTGACTTTGTTTTTTGCGTATTGTAAACTGGTTCTGCGATGTTCACCCTTCCAAAAGGTGTTTTGTATATAATAAAAAAGCTGCAGGAGAACGGTTTTCAGGCCTATATTGTGGGCGGTTCCGTTCGCGATCTCATTATGGGTTGCCCTGTTTATGACTGGGACATAACCACGGATGCCTCGCCCAAAAAAGTTTCATCGCTTTTTGAGAAAGTGGTCCCGACCGGAATAAAATACGGGACCGTGACAGTTATGCTTGAAGACGGTGATTACGAAGTCACAACATTTCGGTGCGATGAGAAATACAGCGACGGCCGTCATCCTGACAGGGTGTCTTTCACCAAAGATATTGAAGAAGACCTCTCAAGGAGGGATTTTACCGTAAACTCCATGGCTTATGATCCAGTTCCCGGCAAGCTGGAGGACCCTTTTGGCGGCAGGGACGATATTGATAAGAAAGTCATTAGGGCTGTAGGCAAGCCCCTTGAGAGGTTCAGGGAAGACGGGCTCAGGGCAATGCGCGCCTGCCGTTTTGCCGCAAAGCTTGGTTTTGAGATAGAGAAGGAGACGTTGCAGGCGATATCAAAGACACTTCCGGTGTTTAAAAAGGTCGCTTTGGAACGGGTGCGGGACGAGATATTGAAAATGCTGTCGAGCGAAAAGCCTTCCGTAGGATTTGAATACATGCGAAAAACGGGGCTTTTAAAGATAGTGCTTCCCGAGCTCCAAAAGTGCACGGGAGTAAAGCAGCCAGAACAGTTCCACGCTCATGATGTCTATTTTCATGCGATATACGCGTGCGATGCGGCACCGAAAGAGCTTCCCATGGTCAGATTGGCCGCCCTTCTTCACGATATCAGCAAGCCTCAATGTAAAAAAGGGGATACTTTTTACGACCACGATAATAAGGGCGCGGAAACCGCGGAGAAAATAATGAAGCGCCTTAAATTCGGCAGGGATGATATCAAAGAAGTGAAGAACCTTGTAAAGAACCACATGTTCAATTACAGCGGCGAATGGAGCGATTCCGCCGTAAGGCGGTTCGTAAAAAGGGTCGGCTTGGGCAACCTTGAGGACCTTTTCATGCTCCGCATAGCCGATATGAAGGCCATGGAAAAAGATATGGATCCCGGATATCTTAAGGAACTGAGCGCCAGGATAAAAAAGATAGTCGAGGAAGAGAACGCGCTGGATATATCCGATCTTAAGCTTACCGGCACCGATATAATGCGCGAGCTCAATATAGGGCAGGGTCCAAAGGTCGGAAGGATACTTTCTTTTTTGCTCGACAGCGTCATTGAGGACCCGTCGGTGAACACCAGGGAAAAACTATTGTTCCTGGCAAAAAAACATAACGGCGGCAAATGATGTCACCAAAAACGCTAAAAACAGCATTGCTTGCGGTTGTACTTTTGTCCGGTACTGTTATTGCTCAGGAAATCACGGATGTGTCCGCCGAACGCGGAGCTCAGGGCGATGTCATCACTATCAAGCTCACTAAGCCGCGGCACCCGTGGACCTTTTTCCTCAAAGAACCGGATAGGCTTGTCATAGATGTAAAAGGAGCTGTTTATGACCAAGGAAAGAACCAGCTCGATCTCAACAGCCCGAATATATCATCTGTAAGATGGGCGCAGAACAGCTCTGATCCGCCTAATTTCAGGGTAGTGGCAGATCTTAAGCGTGATGTCATAAGAAAAGTTTCAGCAAGTTCTGACGGTAAGGAAATTCATATCACCATATACGGGCCAAACGAGCAAAAGACCTCTGAGACCGTTTCGGAAAGGCAAAATACAGTGCCAGTCCTAGATGAGCAAAAAAAACTTGCTGGAAATATCGTGATAGAGGCCAGGAGTATTCAGTCCATGGAAGAAACGGTATGTCCCGTAGCCACATCAGATGCAGTGATCTCTGCAGCTCCCCCTGAAGAAACGCCGGAGATCTCGTCTTCGCGTTTTACAAAAGAGATAGTTCCTGTCGGACCTTCCAAGATAGAGGATTTCTCAAGCGCCGGGAAGTTCCGCGTTTTAGTTAGTGGGAAAAAATTGGATCTAGGGAGAGATCCTGTCTGGTCCCAGGGCCGTTTAATGGTCCCGGCAAAGGAGTTCTTTTCTTTGGCCGGATACACCTCCTTATATGACAGGGCTTCCAGAACGGCCGTCTTCCGTATGGCCGACGAGATAGAGGCCAGGATAAAAGACGGCTCCGATATCATGACCGTTAACGGAAAGGACCGGCAGCTCGCGGTCCCGGTCGCGTCCGTTCGGGGCGTCCTTTATGTGCCTTTTGTTTCGGCTTCGAATATGATCGGCCTTAAGGTCGTTTGGGACAAAAAGGATCGGGTATTTTTTGCCGCGGGGCGGCTTACCAAAGTCTCTTGGGAGGATATCTTAGGGCTCAAATCGGTCGTGATCGAGACTTCTCTGCCTGTAGCCACTTTTGAGACCTCTTTTGACGATAAATTGAATGTTTATATTATCTCGCTTCCGGGGATTGTTCCGGATATTGACGGCGCCAAGATCCCCGTTAAAGAGGACGGGATAAGCGGCATAAAGATAATTCAGGAAAAAGGCAGCGCCAGGATAGGCATATATATGGAAAGCCCTCTGGCGGCAAAACCGTTCTTTTATGATGACAAATTAGTTGTTGGTTTTCCGTCAATGATCCGGAAAGTTTCTGTTACCGGCGAAGCGAATTCCGTGAAGATCGATATATATTCCACCAAACCGGTCGATTTTGACCTGAAACGGTTCCGTGACCCGGAAAGGATAATAGTTGATGTTCCGAACTCTTTATACGGCGCCCAAGGATATCAGGAAATAAACAGCGGCGGGGTCCTAAGAGTAAGGGCCAGCCAGTTCAAGGCCGAACCGCCCGCCTCCAGAATAGTGGTTGATACGGAAAGAGAACTTTATTTTAAGGCCGTTGTCTCTGAGGATAAAAAACACATGACCTTGACGATAGAAAAAGAGAAGAAAGAGATCCCGAAACCCGCAAAAGTTAAGATCCTGAAAGGAAAGGTCATAGTCATTGATCCCGGCCACGGCGGGAATGATCCCGGAGCTTTCGGCTGCTCCGGCGAAAGGATCAGAGAAAAAGACCTCAACCTGGCCACCGCCCTTAAATTAGCGAAGCTTTTATCCGATGCAGGAGCTATACCTCTTCTCACCAGGGACAGCGATGTTTTTGTCAGTTTGCAGGACAGGGTGGAATTTGCGAAGAAGAACGATCCCGACATATTCATAAGCGTCCATTATAATCTTTCCGAAAAACAGAATATTTCTGGAACTGAAACATATTATTACAACAAGAACAGCAAATTCCTGGCCGATGTGATACACAATAACCTGACATTTAATCTCAAGCGCAAGGATGGCGGTGTAAGGAAGGTCAAATTCTATGTGGTCTACAATAATACGGTGCCTTCGGTGCTGATAGAACCTTTATATTTAAGCGACAGGCAGGAAGAGGCGCTCGCCACCAACGATGAATGGCAGCTTTATATAGCCAGGATACTTTTTGAAGGCATCAAACAGTACTTTGAAGTGCTGGCGAAAAAATAAATTATATTTGATTCAGCTCACACCCTCAGCAAAAGCCATGATCTGTTCCGCTGTGATAGGGGATGTTATCTCGCATCCTGTAGCCGGAAGATAAAGCCCATCCGCATGCAGTTGTGCATACCTTCTTATCATTTCCTGAGCCGTTTTTCTGATGATCGAGGGGGGTTGTCCCGGCATTTGTGTATTGTCCAAATTCCCTATCATAAGAGCGTCCGGCCTTAAGGCGCTCATTGCCGACAGGTCCACTTCTTTATCCAGACTGAAGCCTTCGGCTTTTACGGAAGCTATGCCTTCAAAAAAGGCCGAAGTGTCACCGCACGCATGAAATGTGACGGGAATGCCGAGATCCTCTATTACTTCGTTGATCTTAGGTACGATGAACTCGCCGAAAATAAAAGGATTAGACCATTTTAAACTCGGTTCCAGCATAATGATATTCTGAGCGCCGGCTTTTTCCAGTGCTTTGGCGTAATCTTTAGCAGTTGATGTTGCGTAATCGAGACAGGCTTTAAAAGCCGCCGCCTCTTTGCTTTCCGGATCGGCCATTGCGCTCATGCTCAGAGCCGTTAAAGCGTCCGCCCTGGTGATCTTTCCTGCAAGCGTGAACGGTCCGGCCATCCATCCGGACAGAATAAGATCTCTCAAAACAGTATCTTCGTTGGCGCTTCTGAAAAAATTTATCCTTGAACGCATCAAAGGGTCCGACATCGGGTCAACGGGCCGGAGATTCCCGAATGCGCTGTTTTCATCAAGGAACGGTACCACTTCTAATGCCACATCATCTCCCATATCCATGAAGGCAATACTTATTCCGTTCTTTCTTGCCACGGCCCCGCCTTCAAGATTGAGGTCCATGCAGGGATAAGCGAATTTGCATCCGGTATCCTGGTGAAGCCATCTCATAAGGGCTATTTGATGGCTCTCTTTTTCGTTTATGTCCCTGCCGGGAGTGGAGCTACCTCGGCTTTGGTTAAAAGAAGGCCTCAATGCGGTTTGTGAACATATCGGCAGGAATAGGTTCCTGCCCTGTTTCCTTGCTGTTCCGATCGTAGAGACCAATCTGTTGCTTGCCGGATTCCCTGACGCGATTGCCATTTGTTATTCCCTTTCCAAGTATTATCTGTGAACTTATCGGCATTTCTTATCGGAAATTTCATAATTTGATAAAAAAAGGCTTTTGCTATAAAATTGTCCTATGGCCGAAACATTCGCCGTTAGCGGAACGGTTTATTCCGGGAGGATAATACAAAAGGTGGGAGAAAAAAGCCCTTCTGTTAAAACAGGTCCCATGTCGCCTATAGCAATGTTCGATTCGGGTGTCGGGGGACTTACCGTGCTTAGGGAAGTGATGAAGCAGCTTCCCATGGAACAGGTCATTTATTTTGCCGATACCGCGCGTGTTCCTTACGGCGGCAGGACTCCTAACGAGATCATAAAGTTCAACAAGGAGATCCTCGACTTTTTGATCTCATTGGGGGCAAAGGCGGTCATAATGGCTTGCGGGACATCTTCGGCCATAGCTTATCCCATTCTAAAGGACAGGTACAGCGTCCCGATGGTCTCTCTTATAGAACCGGGTGCTTACGCGGCCGTAAGGGCGACCAGGAACAACAAAATAGGACTGATAGCTACTCAGGCTACCGTTGACTCTTCCGCTTATCAGAGAACCATAAAAAAGATGAAAAAGGATGTCAAAGTCTTTTCGGCGGCTTGTCCGCTCTTTGTGCCGCTTATAGAAGGCGGATTCACGGATGCGGAAGAAACTAAAAAGACGGCGCTTGCCTATATGAAGCCGTTGCTTAAGGCCGGAATAGACACGCTCATACTCGGGTGCACCCATTATCCTCACCTTATCAAGGTCCTGCGTGAAGTTTCCGGGATGTCGGTCAAGTTCGTTGATCCCGCGGAAGAGGCTGTTTCCGAGACAAAAAAGCTTATCTCTTCGAAAGGCCTTGCCGCTACCAGGCCGGTACAATCTTTCAGGGATAAATATTCCTTCTTCGTGAGCGGCTCTGTGGCCCAGTTCCAGGATGTGGGAGGCAAATTGATGGGGCAGCCGATCGTGAATGTAAAAAAAACGAGTATTTCTAAGACCGGAAGAATAAACATGGCGAGGTAAGATCAATGTATACGATAGAAGTAGAGGATAAATTCGCTTCGGCTCACCAGCTTTTGGGGTATGAAGGCAAATGCGAGAATATGCACGGGCATACATGGAAAGTCCGTATATCTCTTGCCGGAGAAAGCCTGGATGATCTGGGCATGTTGTTCGATTTTAAGAAGGCAAAAGAATTGTTAAAAGATATACTCTCCGATTTTGATCATAAGAATCTTAATGAAATTTCATATTTCAGGAAGAATAATCCTACGGCCGAGAATATTGCACGTGTTATCTACGAGCTATATGGTGGTAAAATGAAGGAAACCGGGGGGGCAGGGATCCTTTTGTCGCAAGTAACGGTTTGGGAGTCTGAAACGACATGCGCAACTTACACTTTATAAAAATGCAGGGAGCCGGGAACGATTTTGTCCTGGTCGATCAATACCGGAACACAGAAACGATATTGTCCGAGGAAGAGCTGCCGGATCTTGCGAAGAAGCTTTGTGACCGGCATTTCGGCATAGGGGCTGACGGGCTTATACTTGTCCTGCCTTCTCAAAAAGCCGATTACCGGATGCGCATATTCAATTCGGACGGTTCTGAAGCGGAAATGTGCGGCAACGGTATAAGGTGTTTCACCCGTTATGTTTGGGAAAATTCGGAAGAAAAAAAAGATGTTATTTCCGTGGAGACCCTTGCCGGGATAATTGTCCCGGCGCCCATAGTTGATGGAGCACTATTCAGCGGGGTCGAAGTGGATATGGGGGAGCCTTTGGTCGAAGCGGTAAAAGAGCCGTTGAAGATAGAGAATCTGGACTATTCCATAAATAAAATATCGATGGGGAACCCTCATTGCGTGATATTTGTGGATGATATACAATCCGTACGACTAAAAGATATCGGGCCGATAATAGAAAATCTTCCCCAGTTCCCCAACAGGACGAATGTCGAATTTGTGCAGGTGATCAGCGACAGGGAAATTATACTGAAAGTTTGGGAGCGCGGGGCAGGAGAAACCCTTGCCTGCGGTACCGGAGCCTGTGCCAGTGTTGTTGCTGCTTCCGTGAACGGGCTTACGGGCAGAAAAGTCGTGGTCCATCTGCCCGGGGGCGATCTGGGAATAGAATGGACGGAAGATGGTCACGTTGTTATGAGAGGCCCTGCCGAAAAAGTGTTCGAGGGGCATATCTCCGTCTGAAATCCTCTTGTTATTATCCCGATATATATATTGAGGGGATCACTATGGCCTCGATAAATTCTTTAGGCATAAATTATTCACGTGTTCCAAGTTCCATCATGAGAGGATTAAGGCCTTTTTCAACCAGGCTTATGGATACGGACATAAGTGCTTGCGTAAGAGCTGCGGCCAAAACCGATCCTTCCCGTGCACTGGCCGGATTATCAAGCATTCCCGGGGATCAGGCAAAAAAAATATTACGCTTATTACCGGAGAACAGGCTTGGTTGCCTGTTCTCTCTATCCGATATATGGCCCCCTGATTCAGCGTCAAGGATCTTAAAAGAGAATTTTATTTCCAGTTCAATAGCAGGCATATTGTCGTACAAAGGAATGAGCCCTCGAAGGCGCGCCGAGATTTTGAAGCAATTCTCCTCGCCAAACCAGTTTAATGTAGTTCATTTCATTCCGGCGGATGTTATGGCGTCGGCTCTTTCTTGTCCCGTATTGACCCCGCATGAGATCATGCTCATGTACAATTGCAATCTTCCGCGCCTTGCCGCATCCTTCCCGAAGATAAATATTGATAGGGCCGAGGCTATTATTGAGGCTATGTCGGGCGAAGAGCTGGCTATTTTT
>CALFCX010000106.1 GCA_937950635.1 uncultured bacterium | reverse complement strand
GCGACCACCGAGATCTACACTCTTTCCCTACACGACGCTCTTCCGATCTATATGCTCCTTTCGGTAGCCAGAGATCCGGCATTATCCCCGTCGAAGACCAGATAAAAATTATCGGTCAGTCTTTGCAGCGTTTTTGCGTGGGAGGACGTAAGAGCGGTCCCGGAACTCGCTGCGGCGTTCTTTATCCCGGCGCTGAAACAGGCGATCAGGTCCATATAGCCTTCGACTATAAGAACGCTGTCCTGTTTTTTGATCTCTTCTTTGCTGAAGTTGAGCCCGTACAATATATTGCTCTTATTGTAAACGGGGGAGTCGGGAGAATTAAGATATTTCGGTTCCGCGCCGTCCAGGGACCTTGCGCCGAAACCCGCTATGTTGCCTTTTATATCAAAAACAGGGATCATAAGCCTGTTGCGGAACCTGTCGTAGTAGGAGTTTTCCCTGTCAGCCCTGGGCAATATGAGGCCGGCGGCTTCTATATCCTTGGGCATGAAGCCTTTTGATAGAAGATGCCTGTAAAGACCGTCCCATCCTTCCGGAGAATATCCTATCCTGAAAAAGGATACGGCTTTTTCTTTAAGACCGCGCGAGCTTATGTAATCCGAGGCGGTCTTGGAGCCGGAGAGCTGACGGCAGAAAAAGTCCGCGGCTTCGGCAGTTATGTCAAAAAGCAGTTTCTTTCTTGAAAAGTCCTGTCCGGGTTTGAAATCCGGGATGTTAAGGTCTACTGAATATTTATCCGCGAGTATCTTGGCTGCTTCCCAGAAAGAGATGTTCTCTATCTTCATCAGGAACGAAAAGACATTCCCCCCTTCGCCGCATCCGAAGCAGTGAAAAAGCTGTTTTTCCTGGCTTACCGTGAAGGACGGCGTTTTCTCGCTGTGGAACGGGCACAGGGCAAGATGGTTCTTGCCCCTTTTTTTAAGGGCCATATAATCGGATGCGACCTCGACTATATCCGCTTTTTGCCTCAGTTCTTCTATTGCCGGGTTCTGTTCTTTCATTCCTGCCATTCTTTTGGTACAAAAAGGGCCTCAAAAGTGTCTATAGCGTATCTGTCGGTCATTCCGGCGATATAATCCCTGACCGCCTCGACCGTCTTCTTAAGAGATGATGTCTTTTTATGTCCCGGGATCTCTCTGGGATTGTTTAGATAGTGCCTGAAAAGAGCGGTCAGGACATGCTCAACTTTTTTATTCTCGGCTTTTGATTTCGGGCCCATGTAAACGTTCCTGAACATGAACTTGTAAAGTCCGTGAAGCGCACCGAGGGCTTTTTTGCTCATTTCAACGGTCCCTTTGCCTGAACTGGTCTTGATGACGTCCTTCACAAAAGCGTCAACAGGGCTTTTGCCTATGAAATCACGGAACTTTTTCGGTATAGCCGATCTTTTTAAAAGACCGGATCTCACGGCGTCATCGATATCGTGGTTTATATAGGCTATCCTGTCGGCGAACCTTACTATTTTCCCCTCCAACGTTCCCGCGGAAGGGAAGGTCCACGGATGATTCAATATGCCGTCACGGACCTCCTCCGTCAGGTTGAGTTTTTCTATATTGTCTATCACATGCAGGCTTTGTATGTTGTGGTCGAATGACATGCCGTATTTTTTCAGCAGGTTGTTAAGCACGTTCTCGCCGGCATGGCCGAAAGGCGTATGCCCGAGATCGTGTCCCAGGGCAATAGCTTCGGTCAGGTCTTCGTTAAGGTTAAGGGCCCTTGCTACGGTCCTTGCTATCTGCGCGACTTCAAGAGTATGCGTCAACCTCGTTCTGTAGTGGTCCCCTGCAGGGGATATGAAAACCTGGGTCTTATGCTTGAGCCTCCGGAAAGCCCTTGAGTGTATTATCCTGTCCCTGTCGTGCTGATAACAGGTCCTTATGCTGCACTCCTTCTCCGAGCGGCGTCTGCCCGCGCTTTCGCGGGACAACGCCGCATCAGGAGAAAGATCTTTTATTTCCCTATGCTCGGCTTCCTGCCGAAGATTTTGCATACTTGCCTTGGTGCCGGCGTCGGCTGTTATTTTAGCACAGCTTGCGCAGCGGCCAACCTTGCGATCGGCACTCTGAAAGGTGAGCAGCTTACATAGTTCATCCCGGCTTTATAGCAGAACTCGATAGAAGCCGGATCGCCTCCGTGTTCGCCGCAAATTCCTATCTTAAGGTCTTTCTTGGTCTTTCTTCCCCTGTTTATGCCGGTCTTTATCATCTCTCCGACACCTTCGGTATCTATGCTCTGGAACGGATCCACCGCCAGGATGCCTTTTTCAAGGTAGGCGCCGAGAAATCCGCCCATATCGTCCCTGCTGAACCCGTAGGTCAGCTGGGTCAGGTCGTTGGTGCCGAACGAGAAGAAATGAGCCGACTCGGCTATCTTGTCTGCAACGAGAGCCGCTCTGGGGATCTCGATCATGGTGCCGACGGAGTAGGGCAGGTTCTTTACGCCGGTCTTTGTCTTTACTTCGTCATAGATCTTTTTGATGATAGCGTACTGGTCTTTTATTTCGTTCACATTGGCTACTACCGGGACCATTATCTCGGGGTAGGCCTTTTTGCCGGATTTAATGAGCTCAGCAGCTGCTTCGAATATCGCCCTTGCTTCGGTCTGGGTTATTTCGGGATATGTGATCCCCAGCCTGACCCCGCGGTGACCCATCATCGGATTGCTTTCCCTGAGCACGGAAGCTCTCTTTTTAAGGTCTTCCAGGCTGATGTTCAGGGCTTTTGCCAGCTCAGCCAGCTTTGCTTCTTCGTGCGGCACGAACTCATGCAGGGGAGGGTCGATCAGCCTTATCGTGACAGGAAGGCCGTTCATAGCTTCGAGAGTTGCCTTGATATCCGACTTCATGTATGGGAAAAGTTCCTTGAGCGCAGCCTGCCTTTCTTCGAGGGTCTTTGACAGTATCATCTTCCTGAGGCGGAAAAGCGGCTCGTCGGAACCCTCGCCGTAGAACATGTGTTCTATCCTGAAAAGACCGATGCCTTCGGCACCGAAGCTCCTTGCTATCGCGGCGTCCTTGGGGGTATCGGCGTTGGTCCTGATCTTAAGCTTTCTGATCGGGTCGCACAGCTTGAGGAAGTCGTTGAGCAGACCGCTTTCCTGGCTGGCGTCTATCATTGGGAGATTGCCTTCGAAAACGATGCCTTTGGTACCGTTGAGAGTTATCCAGTCGCCCTCTTTAAGGGTCTTCCCTTCGACGGTTATCGTTTTCCTGGAGTGATCGATAGAAAGCGCGCCGCAGCCTACTATGCAGCATTTTCCCCAGCCCCTTGCTACGAGTGCGGCGTGCGATGTCATTCCGCCTCTTGCCGTCAAAATGGCTTCAGCAGCCCTCATTCCTTCAACATCTTCCGGGTTCGTCTCTTCCCTTACCAATATGACCTTTTTGCCTTTTTTTGCCCATTCGACGGCATCGCTTGCCGAGAATACTATCATTCCGGCGGCTCCGCCCGGTCCTGCAGGAAGCCCTTTTACGAAAGGCTTATGAGTTTTTTCGGCATTGGGATCCACTATCGGGTGAAGAAGCTCGTCAAGCTGTGACGGGGTGACCCTCATTACGGCTTCTTCCTTCTTTATCAGCTTTTCCTTGACCATGTCCACGGCCATTTTTACAGCAGCAGGCCCGTTCCTTTTTCCTATACGGCACTGGAGCATGAAGAGCTTTCCTTTTTCGATGGTGAACTCTATGTCCTGCATGTCGCGGTAGTGTTTTTCAAGCCTCTTCTGTATCTCGAACAGTTCTTTATATATGGCGGGCATGCCTTTCTCAAGGCTGACAAGGTCCTTGTTGTGGTCGCTTTTGCTGACCTCGTTGACAGGGGCTGGTGTCCTGGTGCCGGCGACCACGTCCTCTCCCTGGGCGTTCACCAGATATTCGCCGTAGAAATGATTGTCACCGTTGCCGGGGTTCCTGGTGAAGGCCACTCCGGTAGCGCAGTCGCTGCCCATGTTGCCGAACACCATCGTCTGCACGTTAACGGCCGTTCCCCATTCATCCGGTATATTTTCTATCTTTCTGTAGGAGATGGCTCTTTTGCCGTTCCATGAAGAGAATACGGCGCTTATGCCACCCCAGAGCTGTTCCATGTGGTCATCCGGGAAATCTTTCCCTATTACGTCTTTTACCTTCTTTTTGAAAACTTCGCACAATTCCTTCAGGTCCTGAGCGGTCATGTCGGTGTCGGTCTTATAGCCTTTATGCTCTTTTACCTGGTCCATGAGCCTGTCTAGCTGTTTTCTGATCCCCATGTCGTCTTTGGGTTCTATGCCGGCGGCTTTTTCCATGACGACATCGCTGTACATCATTATGAGCCTTCTGTACGCGTCGTACACAAAACGTTCGTTGCCTCCGGTCTGCTGGATAAGGCCCGGGATTGTCTTGGATGTCAGGCCGACGTTGAGCACCGTTTCCATCATTCCGGGCATGGACCTGCGGGCGCCGGACCTGACTGACATGAGAAGGGGATTGGAAGGATCGCCGAATTTTTTGCCCATGATCTTTTCGGTCTTTTCAAGGGCTGTTTTTACCTGCGCCGCCAGAGCGGGAGGGTATTTTTTCTTGTTCTGGTAGTAGTACGTGCAGACCTCGGTCGTTATGGTGAAACCCGGAGGGACCGGCAGCCTTAATTTTGGATTTCCCGCCATTTCCGCGAGGTTCGCGCCCTTTCCTCCAAGCAGATTTTTCATTTTTTCGTTGCCGTCAGCTTTTCCTCCGCCGAAAAAATAAACGAACTTTTTGGAGCCGGACACTTTTTTAGACGCCATGGTATGTTCCTTTCTTTATTTTCCCCTGGGGGTGTTTACGCGTTGAAGCGCGAGTTGCGAACGACTCCATTATAACACATATTATATGGAATCAAGCGGCGGGCTTGACAGGGGGCTTGACAGAAAAGGCTTATGGCTAACAGCACGGTCCTTCGGGCCTACGGCTTATCCGCCTGCCATGCTTCGCAAAGCGTAGCGGGCAGGCAGCTCCGGAGCCGTTAGCTGTAGCGAACGAAGAGAGCGTGCCGTAAGCCGTTGTGTAGAAAAACTCATCATCATGAGTTGTGATAAAATAGAACTGTGATGGGCCTGTGGCTCAATTGGTAGAGCACTAGCATGGCATGCTAGGGGTTGGGGGTTCGAGTCCCCCCAGGTCCAGTTTGATTTCATTGCGAACTAATGTTGTTGGGCGGCTTTGAGCCGTGCTTGCATGGCGAAAAGCCGCCTCATTGTTATTATCAGAAGATTTTATTTCCGCCGATGTCGCCGAGCTTGTCGAGGCGGCTGAGGCGGCCTCAGCGCTCTCGGAATACAATATTTTGACTTCTATTGTCTCCTTCGAATAAATGACCTTTCCGATGTGCCTTTTCACGATTTCCCGCTTCTCGGATTTGCCCCTAAGCTTTGAAGCATCGACTATGCTTTCCAGTATCTCTCGCAGCTTTTCAGAAGAATACGTTGAAGTATCCCCGTTAGGTTTAAACCCCTCCGTCATATCTTGCGGGGAATAATTGAGCGTGAATATCAAACTATCAAGGTATTGCTGGTTCTTAGCGATTTTATCGAGATTATCAATGATAAAAGCATCGAGCCGGTCGCAGCTGACATATCTTGTCGAGCAGTATGACAGATCACGTTTAGCGAGACCGTTACAGCGGTAATAGAAATATCTGACTCGCTTGCCTTTCCTGATCTTGTTTGTGAATACCGAGCTCATTATCGATCCGCACTCTTTGCAATGAATCAGTCCGGGGAACAAAGTGTACATAAATAACTTGCTTCGTTTCTGATATTCTTCTTTTGGTAATGACTGGACGGCCTCAAACAATATATCTGAAATGATCGGCTCGTGTATGGCCTTGTATATCTTGCCTTTATATTCGATCTTGCCTGTATAGAGAATGTTGTGAAGTATCTTTGTTATGTTGGTTTTGATTAACGGAAGTCCTTTTCTGCCGAACATCTTTATCGATTTAAGCTTGTCATAAACTCTTGCAACGGAATGACTGGCAAGATATTCGTCATAGATAGTCCTGACGATTTCCGCTTCTTTGGATTCGATAACAAGCTTTTTATTGTCTCTTCTGTAGCCCAGCGGAGTATTCCCGCTGTTCCACATGCCTTTTTTAGCACGCTCTGCCATCTTGTCCCTGATTCTTTCACTAATAAGCTCGCGCTCAAATTGTGCGAATGTAAGCATGATGTTCCTCAGAAGCCTTCCGGAAGGCGTGGAAGTATCGAATCGTTCTGTGACTGAGATAAAACTGACATTGTGCTTTTCAAACAGCTCAATAAGCTGATAAAAGTCTTTAGGCGATCTAGTGAGCCTGTCAATCTTGTATGAGATGACCAGATTAACCTTTCCATTCTGGATATCAACAAGCATGTCCTGTAATGACGGACGTTCTATACTTGCGCCGGAATACCCTTGATCGGAATAGACCTTGAAAACCTCGAGATCATTCTGACTTGATATGAATGATCTTATTTTGGTCGCCTGCGTCTCGCAGGAATTGAACTCAACCTCAGCTTGATTATCAGTGGAAATTCTAGTATAAATTGCTGCTTTCATGTTATCTAACTCCTTTCTTTATATCTATTAAGTCCTTTAACTCTTTGATCAAAACGCTATGAGACTTAAACCTGCACAGTTTTTCTATGTAGCAAAGAAATCTGTCGCAGGAAACCTTAACTGAATTACTGCAGGGATTATCAGGGTCAGCGACAGGACAATAACAGCACGGATAGATCGGATACATAGGCATGACTAAATCACCTCCTGTCTGTGAATGACGCGGCACTTGGACTCAAGCTCATCGGGCAATGAAGCACCACCGCCGCAAAGGAACACGACAACCGGAATGTCGCGGGAAACAGCCTGACGGATGGTGTGGAGAGAACCGCGGGAAGGGCCGTGAAGGAAAGCAACAATGACCGAGCAGGCAGAAACCAAACGCCTATTGCGGCCGAGAAGAGCAGGAACAGCAACAGAACGAGGAGAGGAAGGAGACGCAGAACCCCAAATAACCCGACCACCGCAAGAAACAAAACGCTCAACATCAGGCCGCACCGAAGCAGAAAAGCCCGAAACCGAAGACCACGCCGAATATATAACACCGCGGGAGGGAGAACCAGAACGAAGAAGAGCAGACAAAGCAAACGAATCAGCGCCCACGGCACCACCGGAAGCAATGCAGTAACCGAGGGAAAGGAACGAGGACACAACACGATCAACAAGCGGAGCAAAAGAGACAGGAAGAGAACGGGACCCGACAACACCAACCAAACGATGAAAAGACATAAGCGACACCTCCTTGGGTACCAAGGAGCACTTTTCTGCCCCCTGTCACCCGAAGCGAAGCCGAGCAAGGATTATTACTGCCGCAGGCAGTAAATCAACAGTGCCTTTTTGGATAACGCAATGTTTGACGCAGCGAGGCTGAGCGTAGGGGCGGAAGGAGGCTGAGCAACGACTCTGCCGACTGGAGCAGGGAGCGTGCATGAGCGCCTCCGAGCTGCTACGAAGGCGCGTCGAGGAGGCGCGAACGCAAGCGACCTTGACAGGGAAAAGGCAGAAAAGTGCTACAATGGAAAACCCGGAGAAGCAAACCTCGTAGAAAGCATTTCTTATTCAGCTTGTATTTGAAAAGGCACATCGGAAAGTGTCATTTATTCGACGGAGGCAATAGAAGTCATTATTGTATTCCGAGAGCGCTGAGGCCGCCTCAGCCGCCTCGACAAGCTCGGCGACATCGGCGGAAATAAAATCTTCTGATAATAACAATGAGGCGGCTTTTCGCCATGCAAGCACGGCTCAAAGCCGCCCAACAACATTAGTTCGCAATGAAATCAAACTGGTGCGTCCGAAACCTTTCCGAACTCTCTCGCTAATTATACCTAACGCATTCATGGCTGCTTCCATATATGGCCGGCGCGTACCTTAGCCCCCACTCTAATAATTGCGCCGGCCAGGAAAGCCTCATGTTTTGAATGTTGTTTGCAAGAGTGATAGAATATGGATTAATAAGGAGTCAAAAGGACTATGATCGACATAAAGAAATATATGACAGTGAAAGATGTGGCGGATAAATTGGACATTACTGAAGAATGGGTTAGAGATCTTATTGCCAGAAAAGAAATAAGGGCAACAAAAATAGGACAATGGCGGATTATGACAAAAGACCTGGAAATATTTATTAAGAACAGGTCAAACATAAAATGACAAACAAAAAAGACTTATCCGAGCGAGATATTTGCACAAAATATATACTTCCTGCGCTAATAAAATCAGGATGGAATCTTGAAAAGCAAATCAGAGAAGAAGTCTTCTTTACAGACGGACGTATTTTTGTAAAAGGTGACAAGACTGCCAGAGGCGAACGGAAAAGGGCCGATTTCATCCTATATCTAAAACCAAACATCCCCATTGCTGTTATCGAGGCAAAAGACAATAATCATTCAATCGGTTCCGGAATGCAGCAAGGACTGAAATATGCGGAAATACTTGATATTCCAGTTGCTATCAGCTCCAATGGAGACGGTTTTCTGATACATGACAGATCGGGTCTTATTGCCGGAGGTGAAAAGCAGATAAATCTTGATGAGTTTCCTTCACCTGAAGTTCTATGGAACAGCTATAAGAAATACAAGAAAATCGAGACAACAGAGCAGGAAAAGTACGCTTCATTCGATTATTTTTATGACGGATCAAAACGTGCTCCGCGGTATTATCAGCAAATAGCCATTAATAGGACTGTTGAAGCTATAGCAAAAGGCAAAAACCGAATACTTCTGGTAATGGCCACCGGAACAGGCAAAACATATACTGCCTTTCAGATCATCTATCGACTATGGAAAAACGGAAAGAAAAAGCGAATATTATTTCTTGCTGATAGGAATGTCCTTATTGACCAGACAAAACGAGGAGACTTCAAATATTTCAAAAAGCTTATGACGGTTATTAAAAAGAAGAAAATTGACAAAGCATTTGAAGTCTATATGGCGCTGTATCAGGGCCTCACCGATTATAATGAAGATAAAGACGCTTACAAAGAATTCAGCCCGGATTTCTTTGATCTTGTGGTTGTTGATGAATGCCACAGAGGCAGCGCTGATGCTGACAGTGCGTGGAGAGCTATCCTTGAGTATTTCAAATCTGCTACACAGATAGGTCTCACGGCAACGCCTCGTGAGACAAAAGAAATATCGAATATCCAGTATTTTGGCGAGCCAATTTATACATATTCTCTTAAACAGGGGATCGATGACGGATTTCTTGCTCCTTATAAGGTCATCCGTGTGGGGTTGAATACTGATCTTGAGGGATGGAGGCCCGATGCAGGCATGACAGATAAAGATGGCAAAGAGATTGAAGACAGGATTTATAACACGAATGATTTTGATAGGACTCTGGTCATAGACGAGCGGACAAAAGCAGTCGCGAAAAAAGTCTCGGAATTCCTGAAGAAAACTGACAGATACGATAAAACGATCATATTTTGCGTTGATATCGAGCATGCAGAACGTATGAGACAAGCACTTGTTATTGAAAATGCCGATATAGCGCTTGAAAACCGTAAATATGTTATGAGAATAACCGGGGATGACAGCGAAGGCAAGCGTGAAGTTGATAACTTCATAAATCCCGAAGAAAAATATCCTGTTATTGCGACAACATCTAAGTTGATGACTACCGGAGTTGATGCTCAAACCTGCAAACTGATAGTTCTTGACTCAAACATCAAATCAATGACGGAGTTCAAGCAGATCATCGGGCGTGGAACCAGAATAAACGAGGAATACGATAAAACATTCTTTACGATCATGGATTTCAGGAATGTTACGGATTTGTTTGCTGATCCGGCATTTGATGGCGACCCTGTGATGATTAGAAAAGTTAAAGGGGAAGACCTGTTAACAAATGAAGATATTCTGCCGAATGAAAGCCAAAATGTAATTGATCCGGAAACAAACCAACCTATAGATTTTGATAAAACGAGTATTCCGGAGCAATCAGAAACGCCTCAAATAATTCAAGGTGGAAATATAACGGACGAACCGCGGCCGAAGGTATATGTGGCAGGAGTGGATGTTTCAGTACTAAATGAGAGAGTGCAATATCTGAATTCCAATGGAGATTTGATGACGGAAACTCTGAAAGAGTACACAAAAAACAGCATATTGAGGGAATATCGGACTATGAATGAATTCCTGACGCAATGGAATAACGCTAAGAAGAAAAAGGCGATAATTGACGAACTTGAAGCGGAAGGCATTATCCTTGATAATCTGATGGATGATGTGAAGAAAAATTTGGATGTGTTTGATTTGATATGCCATATTGCATGGGACAAGCCCGCTTTAACCAGACGCGAGCGTGCCGAGAACGTTAAAAAAAGGAATTATTTTACCAAATACGGAGATAAAGCAAAAAAGGTCCTGGAAGCATTACTGGATAAATACGCTGAGATAGGGATTGAGAACATTGAGGACCTTTCAATATTAAGGATCGAGCCGTTCAAGGATATGGGAACGCCTTCAGAGATAGTCCAATCCTTTGGAGGCAGAGATCAATACTTGAGCGCGGTCGAAGAGCTTGAAAAGGAGCTTTACGCGGTAGCGTAAGATAATAAATGAAAAATATTGGAAACATAATAAGGACACTTCAGAATATCATGCGCAAAGATCCCGGCGTGTCAGGCGATGCACAAAGAATCGAACAGCTTGGCTGGTTGATAAGCTTAAAAATATTAGATGACAAAGATAAAGAGCTTGAATTGCTAAATGATAAATACGTTTCCCCGATTCCAAAGAAACTGCAATGGCGTAATTGGGCCGCTGATGATGAGGGGATGACCGGAGAAGAACTTAAAGAGTTTGTTGACGGCAAACTCATTCCTCAATTGAAGAATCTCGACATAAGTTCTGGGGGCAAAAGAGCCTTAATCATTCGCGAGATATTTGACGGCACTAATAACTACATGAAAAACGGAACCATTATCCGACAGGTGCTGAATGAGCTTAATCAGATTGATTTTAATAGTTCTGAAGACCGGCATGTTTTTGGCGATATCTATGAGACCATCCTGCGCGACCTTCAAAGCGCGGGAAATTATGGAGAATTTTATACACCTCGCGCGATCACGGAATTTATTACAGAAATGATTAATCCTCGTTTAGGAGAGATAATTCTTGATCCTGCATGCGGTACCGGAGGTTTTTTGACAAGCGCAATCGAGAATATTCGCAAGCAGGACATCAAGGGGGTAAAAGACCTAAAGACATTGGAAAAAACTATCCATGGAATGGAGCTAAAGCCGCTTCCGTTCATGTTATGCGTGACAAATCTGATATTGCACGATATTGAAGTCCCCAATATCGATTATACGGATAGCTTAAACCGCGAATATACTTCAATCGGACAAAAAGACAGAGTTGATGTTATCCTGACAAATCCTCCGTTTGGTGCTTCAGTTACCGATGGCGTTGAAACAAACTATCCCGTGAACTTCCGCACAACAGAAAGCGCCGATCTATTTCTCTTGCTTATGATCCGTTATCTAAAAGACGGTGGGCGTGCGGGTATAGTGCTTCCTGACGGCTCATTGACAGGCGATGGGGTAAAACAACGCATAAGACAGCATTTTCTTGAAACATGCAATGTTCATACGATAATACGCCTTCCTAATTCTGTTTTTCAACCGTACGCAAGCGTGGCGACTAATCTATTATTCTTCGAGAAAGGAAAACCGACAAAAGAAATCTGGTATTGGGAGCATAAACTACCGGAAGGCGTTAAAGCATACAGCAAAACAAAACCGATCCAGAAAAGCGAATTCGAAGACCTTAAGAAATGGTGGAAGAAACGAAAAGAAAATGAGCAGGCATGGAAAGTCTCAATCGATTCAATTATTTCAAACGGATATAATCTTGATATTAAAAATCCTCATATTCCTGAAGAAGACAAATTCTATTCGAGTGTTGAACTGGTAAATATGATCCATGATTCGTTCCGCAAAAGCGATGAGCTGCTTGATAAGTTGAAAAGGGAACTTGGTAATGGTTGAATGGAAAAGAACCAGAATAACATTTAAAACAACAAAATTAGGCGACTTTATTGAGCCAGTTAAAGAATCTGTCGCAGATAAAAAGTCTTCTTCTTACAACCTCGTTTATGGTGTAACAAATACAGAAGGAATTGTTGTTACAGGGAAAAGAACGAGTAAGGATGTCTCAAATTATATTGCTATAGACAAAGGCTGTTTTGCATATAATCCTTATAGAATCAATGTTGGATCTATAGGGTTCAATAACTCTGGTTTGAAAGGGTGCGTTAGTCCTGCTTACGTTGTATTTAAGACAAAGGCAGATTTAAATCCCGATTTTCTTTTCTTATATCTTAAAAGCGACTTTGGCCATCACCTCATAAACTGGTATGGAAATAAAGGCGGCGTAAGAAATGCATTGAGCTATGACAATTTGTGCGAGATAGATATTCCTGCTATAGGTTATCAAAAACAAACTCAATTAGTTGAGAGAGTTGCGAAAATTCAATCAATTGTATCAGACATAGATTCGGACATATCTAATCAGTTGTTGCATTTAAATAATTTACGCCAATCCATCCTCCAAGAAGCCATCGAAGGCAAACTGACCGCTAAATGGCGCAAAGAACATCTTGATCTTATCAGTGGTGAAAATCACGCATCTAAATTGCTTGAAAAGATAAAGGCGGAGAAGGAACGATTGATCAAAGGAGGCAAGATCAAGAAAGATAAGTCGCTTCCGCCAATTTCTGATGATGAGAAACCTTTTGAATTGCCGGAGGGGTGGGTGTGGTGCAAGTTAAATCAACTTGTCGACTTACGAAGACCTATCACATACGGAATAGTAAAAATGGGTGATGAACCGAAACATGATGGCGTTTATGCTTTGAGATGTAGCGATGTCCGTTTTAGATATATAGATGGAGCTTCAATAAGAAAAGTATCTAATAATATATCTACGAAATATTCAAGAACAATCTTGTCGGGAGGTGAGATATTATTAAATGTTCGAGGAACATTAGGAGGTTGTGCAATTACTACGAAAGAACATAAGGGCTTCAATATTGCGAGAGAGGTTTCCTTGATTGTATTGCATGATAGAGATATGAATCACTACATCCTTAATGTTTTAACTTCTCCATTCTTTAATTATGAAATTGGTAAAAACTTGAGAGGTATTGCATATAAAGGGTTGAATTTAAATTTGTTGTCCAATTTCTTGATTCCACTGCCTCCTCTTGATGAACAAAAGGCAATTGTGGATAGGGTGGATAAAATTATGGCTATGATAGATGAATTAGAAGTTCAGATAAAAGATTGCAAAGATCAGTCCGAGCAGCTTATGCAGGCGGTGCTTAGAGAGGCGTTTGAGGGAGAATGATGGAAGAGTTATTGGTCGTACAATGGCCGGAATTTAATGAAGATAGGGATTGTGATTCACAGGAAAAAGCGATATTGGAATCGCTTCGCAAAATAAATACCAAACAATTCGATAGCTTTCTTGCTGCGTTGAGAGTTTTAAAAGATGATCACAATCCTGAGAGATATTCCCATGCCGCACATTCTGCCAGGGAATTAATCGCTGTATTGTGTGAGGATACTATCAATGAAACAAAATTCACAAGTGCAGAAGAAAAAGCCATGGTGGCACTTGATAAGGAATTCAACGCTATGCTTCAAGGAATGCCTCTTTCTGATGAAAAGGAAGAGAAAAACGATGTTGTATCGTTTGTTCAAAGAAAATATGATGCGCTTAAGCGACTGCTGCTAAGAGGGAAAATAAATTTAAAACAGAAACTCATATCTTTATATGAAACGAGGCACCCCGGCTATCCAAAAGAAGTTATCGAAGGATATTCGCAAAAACTAGCTAAGTGCAATGACTATTTTGTTGGCAAATGCGTTCACCATAGACAAAATGATATTGATAGCAATATATTTGCTGAAAAATGGCAAGAGTTCAAGGATTGTCTAGCTTCGTTATTACATAAATTAGTTGAAGACGATATTCCGAAAATTGATCCACTGTTAGCTATGGAGCAACCACCTAAAGAATGAATACAGTAAACAAGAAAGAGATTGTTAAGCTACTGCAAAAGCCAACAGCTTTTCAGTATTTCTTTTTGCACTTGGACAAGCCAGGATGGTTTGATTTTCTCAATGAAAATAATATGTTGTCAAAAGTGCCAATAAAAATAAAAGACAAAGACGAAAACACGGTGCAATCTCCACCATGGTGGCCTGGCTATTACATTCTAAAAGTTGCAGATAAAGTGCCAGGCAAGGTGGTCGAGTTATTACAGAATCTTAATACAAATGAAAATTGGAATGCTTTGGATCTATGCTTTCAGATAACGCTTAAATTACCATCAGAATATGCAAAGCAGTTACTGCCGAACATTGACAAGTGGTTCGATTCAAGCGTGTTTGATATTGGGGATAAATATTCGATTGATCTGCTTGGCAAGTTTATTGAAGCAAAAGATTATGAATCGGCTTTTGCATTGTTTGATATCCTAAGTAAGCCAAGCAAAAAGAAGCACATTAATACAAGTCTGAGGTTTGATTTCTATTATTACAAAGAAGAACTTATGGCCAAATATCTGCCGGTTCTTGTTGAGCATAATCCTGGTAAAGTGCTTGAAATAATTGAAAAGCGGCTTAATGAAGCGATACAAATAAGCAAAAACGGATATCAGGATGATGTTTCGAGCATATGGCGGCCATCTATTGGTGATAGTAAACAAAATTACTCTTTTGATGACGCTGAAAACATCTTTGTGGATATATTGCGAGATACGCTCATCAAATATCATAACAAAGATAGCAATATGGCTCTTGAGGTTATCGAAAAGTACCTATCCATGAAATATTCGATATATAAAAGAATTGCGATATATGTATCAAGGCAATGCAATATTACAGAGCTTTATGAGCAAATACTGACAAATGAGGAATTATTTGAATCATATGAAAAGCTGCCTGAATACGAAATCTTATATTCTGAATATTTTGAAAAACTGCCTTTAGAAGCAAAGAAGAAAATATTAAAGATGATCCAGCATGGTGCTAGATGGAAAACGACCGCGAAGTTTATTGATCGCTGGATAATAGCGCGATTATACAAAATATCATCAGTTATATCGAATGATAATAATTTAAGTGAATATCATTCAATAGTTGAAAAGTACAAAGACGAAATAGATGCATGGAATAGATCTGATAAACAAGAAGGGATCACAAGCTGGGAAGGCCCGACAAGCCCGATGACTATTGAAGAGATAAAACGACTGAGTGCGAATGAGCTGGTCGATTATCTAAAGAATGAATTCAAACCTTCAGGAGGACATTGGCAGCCTACACCGGAGGGGCTCGCCAGGTTAATTGGTGATGTTGTTAAAGATAGTCCGGAACCATATGCTGCTATTGCAGAAAGATTCGCTGAAGAAGGCATTTATCCTGCTTATGTATCAAATCTGCTTAGAGCACTTCATGATGCATGGCGGGAAGGAAAAACATTCTCATGGGATTCTGTATTAAGGTTATGTGAACTGATGCAAAAAAGAGAAGATGTTGATCCTGAACTTAACAGGAAAGACAGTTTTGATTATGGTCGTTTTTCGTGGACAGAAGGCGCAATTGCTGATCTGCTCGGGGAGGCACTTAGGACTGATAAACATGTAATAGATGATACTTATTTACCAAAAATAAAAAGCATCTTGTTCCATATAGCCGAAAAGGACCCAAATCCGGAAATTGACAAGAATGATCGCAATACTGACTACGTAACAGAAGCGATCAATTGCAACAGAGGGAAAGCCCTAGAAGCGCTTATTTTATATGCTCTTAGAGTAGCAAGGATCAAAGTGGATAAAGAAGCAGAAAAAGACAAGGGCCCGTTTCCCCCAGGCGAAAAAATATATGAATGTGATGTTAAATCATTCCTTGAGAACAGGATGAATAATGAATTGAGCCCAGCAGTCCACTCAACATTCGGCAGATATTTTCAATATCTTTACTATTTAGATCAGGAATGGATAAAGAAAAGCATTGAAAAAGGACTATTGTTTCCATCAGACAAAAATAAATATCAGTACTGGGAGGCAGATTGGCAAGGATATGTATTGTTTAGCAGATTCTATGATATTTTGTTTAAACTCTTGAGGAGCAATTATAAAATAGCTGTCGAAACAATTACAAAAGAAAGCAAACATACGGAAAAACAAGAGAATATGCGGCTTGCCGAACATATAATGATTGCGCTCATAAGAGGGCTTGAGAATCTCAATGATAAAAATGGATTGGTCCAATTATTCTTTGAAAAAGCACCGTCTGATGTACGAAGTCATGCGATATGGTTCATTGGATCAGCATTTGATAAGGAGCCGTTGGAAAAAGATGTTTGGATAAAACTTAAAGCTTTGTGGAAATATCGATTAGAAAAGATTGATGACGAAGAAGTTGGTTCATTCGTTCAGTGGCTGAAGTGGCTTCCTGAATCGATAGTTGAGCTATTTGATCTTATTGAAAAAAGCATCAAAGTTAAAGGGAAGGTATTTCATCAAAACGGATATTATGAATACCTGATTAAGAATATCGGGGATCATCCAAAAGAAGCTTTGAAACTAGCATATGAACTGCTGCTGGCAAGCAAAAAGAATAACCGCCTATATTTTGGGTTTCATGACTATTTTGTAAAAATACTTGATGCTGTAAAGCCCAAAGCACAGGAACACAAAGAGATGATTAATATGATCGTCAACTTATTGGGAGAAATTGGAGATTATAGTTTTAAGGGGTATTTGGTGAAATAGAAATGGAGGGAACTTATAAATGGGAATAGAAGATCAACAGCTTAATTATCCAGGCAAGAATTTCTTTGAAAGGAAGAAGAAATGTGTGTTTGCAAGCAGTGAATTTAGGTTCGCTGGTGGGAAGCTTGATCTTCTTGCATATAACAGAGATGAAAAGAGCTTTTATGTTGCCGAAGGCAAATATGCTAAGAGAATTGCTTCCGTAGGACATGCAGTAGGCCAATTGATTGCATATATCTCTATGCTTCAGGAAAACGGATATGATTTTCTCGATAATATTTCAAAAGCGGCAAATCTGCATTTGACAGATTTTTCGCAATTCTTGGAAAATCGCGCAATTAAAGTGCGATTTTATGTCATTTTACCTATTAAATTCAAGGAAAAGCTTATTGAGCCTGCGACTCTCATGCTAAAAAATATTGGTGATTTTGGAGATTCAATCGGAATTATATTCGCTAAGAAAGCAAGATGCATTGAACAAAAAGAAGCAAGGCCCATAAGTATTCGGATTAGAAAGAAATACGATAAAAAACAACTGATTGATGCAATTGAAGATAAGATCATATCTTCTGAATTGGGTAATAAGCTTGATATATGGCAAAAGAGAGCCCATTTAATAAGCTTCAAGGAGATTGACGGAAATTCTCGTCTTCATTTTGAAGTCCATTTGAGAAAAAGAAAAAGGGGTAGTATAACAAAACCGTGCGAAATTGGATTTCATCTCGAATGGGGCAAAGGATGGCTTAAGGATAAGAGGACACGTAAACGCGCAAACAAAATAAAAAGGCAGATGTATCTTGCAAAAAGAGCATTGAATGACCAAGGCCTCGAGTTTAAATATACCGACAAGTGGGGCAAATCGTGGACAAAGGTATATTCCCAAATAGATTTGGTCCCAAACCAGATAGATTCGGACGACTTGGATAATATCTTGAAAAATCTTAAGCCTTTAGTTGAGGAAATAATGACTCGTATGAGGAAAATTAACTGGGGCAGAACTCGGAAAAAAGAAAACGCTGGATAATACCTTGAAAAACAATGGCGTGTCGACTCTTATAAGAGAGATATATTCAATTGTATCTGAATTGCGTAAAAAATATCCAAATAGATCATTTACTCCAGATGGGCACATGGTTGGTAGCCTTGGAGAAGTTTATGCTGCTGAAAAATATGGAATTAAACTCTTTAAGAATTCTCACCCCAGATATGATGGCGAAATTAATGGTAGAAAAATCCAAATAAAAACGACCCAAGGCAAAGGAGTCGAAATAAACGGGGAGTATGAGTTATTGCTCGTTCTTAGAATAAACGATGATGGTGAATTTGATGAGATTTACAACGGTGACGGAATAAGACCGTGGATTTCTTTAAAGCATCGGAAGCAAACCAAAGCCGGAGAAATATATATCTCGTTAAAGCAATTGGCTGAATTAAATGAAAATGTAAAACCGGAAGACAAGATATTGCGGGTAGTTAGGAATGCATAACAAGCTTGCCCTCGTCCTGTCAGGCGGTTTCGTCAAAGGCGCAGCACACATCTCAATGGCCGAAGAATTATATTCCCGCGGATATATTCCTGATGTCTTTATTGGAACCTCTATAGGTGCAGTATTTGCCGTCCTTCTCGGGCTCTATGACGATCCGCAGAAGGTTAAGGAAATATCGCTTCACTTTGTCAAAAAACATATATGGCCGCAGCTGTTATCAGTAGATATTTTCTCAAGAGCCGGAATGTTCGAGTCAAAGGAAGCAATAAAACACATTGCAAAAGAGGGTGGCTTTACCGGCAAGACATTCAAGGATCTTAAGAAACCGGCATATATCACTACGACTGACCTTAATACGGGAAAGCTAATAGTGTTCGGCTATGACAAGAATATGCTTCTTTCGGAAGCCCTTGAAGCATCAATATCGTTCCCTGTCATATTTAAGCCCAAAAAGATGAAGATCAATGGCAAAGTAGCAGCTCTTGCTGACGGTGGAATCAGGGAAAATTGCCCGATAACTGTTGCGGCAAAGATACCTGGTGTAAAAAGGGTAATAGCTTGCGACTTAGGCTATAGCGGACAGCTAAAAGGCGACTTTAACAGAAAGAACATGATGAGCATATTTATGCAGTGCCTTGAGTTAACAACTTCATTTTCGCAAATAAACAGGCATATAAATGGCGATATCTATATAAAGAACAAAATAGCAGTAAGGATAATAAATCCTGGCCTCTTTGATGTGTTTCCGTTTGAGTTTAAGGAAATACCGCAAATAATGAAAAGATCTGGGGAGACTTTTAACAGGATATTCTCAATATTTAAAGGAGCAGATGAGTTCTTCAGATATTGGAAGAGAAAACCGTTTCGGAATGAGATGGTAACTGTGGAACATATGGGCCAGAAAAAGACGAATGCGTTTGAGATAATAGATTTCAATGTGTAGGAGGGAAATCGTATGGATATTATTGCGGTTGTAGCCTTGATATTGTCTTTGTCATCACTTGGTTGGCAGTGTTTCACCTGGTGGCATTCACAAGCACGGATCGAGATTCAAGTATCTAAAGGAAAGATTGTTGATGGGCTTGGTAATTCCGACAATAAGGAAAAGCTGTTCATTAAGGTTATTAATCATGGCGACAAGGATATTATCATTCATCAAATATTTATGAAACATAAGGAAAACGGATTCTTGTATTTACAGGAACCCATTGCAAAGCTAGAAGCGAGAAATTGTCATACGGTATTCCGTAATTTGGAATATATTTCTGATGCAAAAGTACCTTATGAAGTGTTTGTCGTTGATGCAACCGGTAAGAAATATGCTTCTAAGCCGATTTCATCGGAATAATATAAATTTTATTTAGCCCGCTTTTTCGGGGGTGTGGGGGAGAAAAAGCGGGCTAATCACCCGGCATTATCTCGGCTACAACCTTCCGAGATTTCTCTTCTTGCAGCCATGAATAGTGTTAGGTATAATTAGCGAGAGAGTTCGGAAAGGTTTCGGACGCACCATAAAATTTGCATCGCAAATTTTATCCTTACTCCTTACTTCTTACTCCTTAACCAAAGTCACCTGCAATAATTTGTTATTTCCACCCACCGCTCGCAAATTTAAGGAGCAAGAAGTAAGCAGTAAGTAGCAAGGTGGAATATTATCTTATAGCTTCGCCTTTTATCCGGATATCAGCCATGGCCCGAAGCCGGTCGCCCATGCGACCGCGAAGGCCGAGTCCCCCCAGGTCCAGTTTCTTACACGTGATAGATTATCCCGCTTTTTCCCCAGAGGTCTTCGAGGTTGTATTTTTTGCGTTCTTCTTTCCCCATTATGTGGACCACAACGTTCACAAAATCTATTATCAGCCAGTTCGAGCCGTGCTTTCCCTGGATGCGCGGTATTTTCACGCCTTTTTTAGAGAGGGCTTCGTCTATGCCGTCGGCTATGGCCGGAAGCTGCGGGGCGGACTGGGCGGTGCACACCACCAGATAGTTGCAGACAGAGGATGTTTTTCTCACGTCAATGACCTCTATCTCTTCGGCGTGTTTTTTTTCGGCGCCTTTGCAGATCAGGTCGGCCAGCTGTTTCGAGGAGAGAGCTTTTTCTTCCGCCGGTTTACTGCGGGTAGTAGTCTTGCGTGGGGTCAAACTTTTCTTTCCCTTTTAAGTATTTTTCTACAAGTCGGTTGGTCTGGTCCATATCGGGCTGAAGATAATAGATCCCGTCTATCGTGGTGCCGGTCCCGGGGAGTGATGCCACTTCGACATTGCCGAATTCGTAAGCCTGCCTCACCACCGATGCCAGAGCAAAGACCTGCGCGCTCGGGATATTCGTTTCCACGCAGTTGAGGAAATCCAGGATTATCTGGTACGTCTGGACGATGTTCCTTGTATTGGCTATCTCTTTGGCTACTTCTTGAAGGAATTCCTGCTGTCTTCTTATCCTTCCTATGTCGCCCATAGCGTCATGTCTGAACCTTAAGTATCCAACAGCCTGTTTCCCGTTGAGCTTTTGTTTTCCGGGCTGGAGATCTATATCAAGGCCTCCCGCATAATCAACGTAGTACATCCTTTTGTCCACATTTACAGTTATTCCGCCCAGCCGGTCTATCACCTTTTCCAGACCGTTTATGTTGACCTTTATGTACTTTTCGACGGGAACTCCCAGAAAACCTGATGTGGTTGCGCACGCCAGCTCCGGTCCTCCGAAAGCATAGGCGTGATTGATCTTATCGAGCCTGACCCCGGGGATCACCACCAGAGTATCCCTTGGTATCGAGATCACATTGACTTTTTTCGTTTTCGGATTGATATGCGCGACCATTATCGTGTCTGATCTTTTTACTCTTCCGGAAGCGTCGACGCCCAGGAGCAGTACGTTCATTTCCGGGACCTGTATGCTTGATGGAGCGAGCGTAAATAGCATTTCGAACGCCGAGAACCTGCTCAGAACGAATGAAGTGAAAAAGCCGAAGAACCCGGATACCAGCACGAGAAGTATAGTTACTATTACGAACCAGATCTTCCAGGGATTTCCTTTCGGAGAAGATGTTTCGGTAGCGATTTTATTTTCCCTCCATCCCGCCCGACCGCCTTAGATAATAATTTCTGGTGGTCAGAGTTCCCGGGTATATTTCTTTTCTGCGGGACAGAAGGTATTTTAACATTTCCTCTGCTACCAAAGCAATCGTTTTGTTTATATTGCTTTTTGAAACTTTTCTTATCATCCTTATATTCTTGTATTTACGGCCGGGTTCTATGTGGTCAGCGAGATATATTATCTCTTCCAGCCGGCTCATACCAGGCCTGCCGGAAGTATGGTTCTTTATCGCGGCAAGCACGCCTTTATCATGTATACCGAATTTTTCTTTGGCTATAAAGGCGCTGACAGGGCCGTGCAAGAGGTGCGGTTGGCTCTCGAAAGAAGAATGGAAACGGATCCCGTGTTTCTTTGCCTCCAGAAGAAGTTTTTTCCCGCTCATGTATTTGGCGCAGTCATGCAAAAGTCCGGCCAGGGCGGCCCTTTCCTCATTCGCTCCGTATATCTTTGCCAGCTGCCGCGCCGTTCTTTCAACGTTAAGAGAATGCTCGAAACGTTCGCTGTCCAGGACGGACATGAGCTTCTTGCGTATTTTGGCGAGGTCCATATTTCTACAAAGAATATACTAAATGGCGCCTTTAAAGTCAATTTGATCTCTTAAAATGGTTTTCGCGGAGAACTTCTGTTATAATCAATCCCAGCAATGAAGGATACCGAAGTTATCATACTTGCCGCCGGCAAAGGGACCAGGATGAACTCTGATCTTCCCAAGGTCCTGCATAAAATATGCGGAGAACCTCTTTTGCACCATGTCCTGAACAATGTGCGCGGTGTTTTCTCCTCTCCGCCGTATGTGGTCATAGGACATCAGGCGGAAAAAGTCAGGTCCTTATTCAAGGATTATCCCGCTGTTTTCGTGCTTCAGGAGGAACAACTCGGTACCGGTCATGCCGTGATGCAGGCGGAGCCTTTTTTGAAGGACAGAGACCTTACGGTAATGGTCCTCAACGGCGATATGCCTTTGATAAATCCAGGCATAATAAAGGGTCTTGCGCAGTATCATTATGGGTCGGGGGCTTCGGCTACGGTTCTTACCGTGAAGATGGACGACCCCAAGGGATACGGGCGGATAGTCCGCGACCGTTCCGGGCATCTTGAGAAAATAGTTGAGCAGAAAGATGCGAGCCTGGGAGAACTTGAGATCAACGAGATAAACACAGGGACCTATTGCTTCAATTCAAAGGACCTTTTTGCCGCTCTTCACGATGTGCGTTCCGAGAATGCTCAGCATGAATACTATCTTACCGATGTCATAGCGATACTCAGGAGCAAGAGGAAAAAGGTATGCGCTTTCCTTATAGATGATGCCCAATCCGCCATCGGGATAAACACAAAAGAGCAGCTTTCGGAAGCCGAAAGGGTGTTCAGATCGCGCAGCAAATAACGGTTCACGTGTTATAATAGCTTAAAATCCGCGCACGAGGGGTTCTTAGGAGCTTTTCAAATGAGAAAAGTCTCGGTATTTTCGCAGGATCCGGCCTTTGTAGCCATAACGGAACAGGCGCTTAAACCGGAGTGCCTTGTAAAGATATTCTCTCAACCGGACAAACTCCTGGACCATCTTAAAGAAAGATCCGCCGATCTCGTAATAATAGATAACGACAGGGATAACGCCCAAGGACTACAGCATTACAAATCAGTAAAAACGGTCATGCCCAGAGCAAAGGTCATAATGGTATCCGCCCTCAACGATGTTTCTCATGCCGTTCTTTCCACTAAGCTCGGCGTTTCCGATTATTTGAATAAGCCGTTGGAATCCGAGAAGCTTTCTCAGGCCGCAGGGAGGATATTCGCGGCCCTTTCCGATATATCCGCGCTTGTTATACCCGAAGCTTACAGACCGTTCTGGAAAGGAGCAAGCACTTCTCTTGATAATTTCCTGGCGCAGCTGCACGAAGCCGCCGCCTCGGAAAAAGATATTGTCCTGTTCTGTGAACCGGGAGTTCCTGGGCACCAGCTTGCAGAGATAATACATTTGAACGGGCCGGCCAGAAAAAAAGACCTCTCTGTGCTTGACCTTTCCTCTTTTGAAAAAGAATCTTCGGAATCGATGTTCTGGAATTCGTTCAAGCAGATGGTAGGGGAGGACCTTCAGGAAATATCCGGCAATCAGGTCCCCGCAGGAACGGTGTTCATGGACGGATTGTACTCTCTTCCAGAACATTTCAGGAGCAGCATAGTGGATTTTTTCTCGGGAAGGAAACCCGGAGAGCGGACAGCCGGAGCTCCCAGGATAGTCCTTAAGATGTCAAAGACCGAGGAAGCCAGACAGGATTCCGAACGGCTTAAAGGAGTATTTTTTGACCTCTATGCGCCGGCTCTCCGCGAGCGGAGAGAAGATATTCCGGTCATAGCATCGGAACTCATGAAAAAGTATTGTTCAAAATACGGTAAAAGCGTCAATGCCGCGGCAAATGATGTCCTTAACATGTTCATCTCGTATGATTGGCCCGGCAATTATGAGGAATTGGACGCTGTTATCGGAAATTCTGTTTTAAGGGCCAGATCATCATGCGTCATGTCATATGATGCGCCGATCGATCTGAAAATGCTTCTGGCCTCGAGTCTGAGAGAAGCTTTGTCGGATAATGACCACTTTTTAGTATCGGCACAGAATACTTTCAAGCGAAATTTGATCTCTCTTTTGTCCGAATGTTCAGGTAAAGATATGGAAGCCGTATCGAAATTCCTCGATTCCCCCAAGAATCTTCTGTTGGACGATCCGCGGCCCTTGTAGATATTATCCGGCCAGTTCTTTTACGGAATCTATCAGGCTTTTTGTGCGCTCGGGGTCGGTACCTTCGGCTATTATCCTTATTATCGGTTCGGTGTTCGATGCCCTTATATGCAGCCATCCTTCCGGAAGGTCTATCTTTATGCCGTCGGTCTTGTCTATCTTTGCGGAAGAGAATTTTTCTTCGGCTTTTGCCAGTAGGGCCGAAGCACTGCCGCCTTCCGTAAGGTCGATCTTGTCCTTTATCATTGAGTATCTTGGGAAAGAACCCGACAGCTGGGATATCTTTTTTCCGCTTTCCGAGAGCAGATCGAGGATCATTCCTATGCCGGAGATGCTGTCCCTTCCGAAACCTATTTCCGGCCAGATTATCCCTCCGTTGCCTTCGCCGCCGATCAGGGAGCCGGATTCCTTTATCTTTTCGGAAACATTGACCTCCCCGACCTTTGTCCTTATTGTCTCTGCCCCGAACATCGCCGCAACGTCCTGGGTTAGCCTGCTTGTAGATAGATTTGTGACCACGACCTTGTTTTTTGACTCCCTGTGTTTTTGCAATACGAACATGACCGCCAGCGCCAGAGAGTATTCTTCGCCTATCGGCTCTCCCTTGTCCGATACTATCGCCAGGCGGTCCGCGTCGGGGTCCTGCGCGAAACCGATATCAGCATTGAACTTCTTTACCAGCGTACAAAGCTGCGATAAATTGGCCGGGACCGGTTCAAGCCCTCTGGAAGGGACCTTTCCGGGATCGGTATTGATGGATATTATCTCGCAGCCAAGTTCTTTAAGGAGCCTTGGGGCTATTACGGATCCCCCGCCGTTGCAGCAGTCTATTGCTACCCTGAATTTTTTCTGCCGGATCCTGTCCGCGGATATCTTTTTCAGGACGAGGGATATATGCCTGTCCAGCGCTCCATTGTCCGTCTCGCTGGCATAGCCGTGCACCTCTTTTTCCTGCGGCTGTTGTTCCGGGAGATTTTCATATATGCTTATCAGTTCCTGCGCCTGCTTTTCGTTCAGGAATATCCCGTCGCTGCGTACGAATTTAAGGCCGTTCCACTGGGACGGGTTATGACTCGCCGTCACGATGATCCCGCCGGAAGCTGAAAGGGACCTTACGGATAATTGTACAGTGGGAGTAGGGGCTATCCCTATATCTATGACTTTGCAGCCGTTCCGGTTAAGTTTTGATATGACCAGCTCTTTTATGTGGGTGCCGGAAAATCTCCCGTCCGATCCTATGACTATAGTCCCGCTGTCGGTATATTGCGCGAACGCCGCGGCGAAGCCGGTTATAACGTCATCCGTCAAAGACTCTCCTGCTATGCCCCTTATGCCTGAAATGCTTATTTTTAGCGTCATACGAAAGCATTATAGCAAATAGCCGCAAGGTCTTGACCTTGCTGATATAATATCACTGTCAGACAATGGGACAAATCGTTTATGGCATGATATCTCCTCATCCTCCTCTTCTCATCCCCGAGATAGGCGGCGGCAGAATAAAGGAAGCGGATCGGACCGATAGATCCCTTAGAACGTGCGCTCAAAAACTTGCGTCTCACGCTCCTGATACGGTTGTATTGATCACCCCTCACGGCAGAATATCGGAAACAAATATCAGATTGTATTCTTCTTCTTTGTTTGATGGTGATTTCTCGATGTTCGGGGTGCCGAACGCAAAAATGTCCGGTGAAGGCGATCCCGGTCTTGCAGAGGCTGCGGCTTCAAGGTCGCGCGGCAGAGAACCTCGTTGTGAAACTATCCCGGACATCTCTTTGGACCACGGAGTTATGGTCCCTTTGCACTACATCAGGAAAGCGGGGTTCAACGGAAAGATACTTCCGCTGGCTGTTTCGCTCAGTCCTTTGAGCGAGCTTTTCGAGTTCGGGATGTTTTTTGCGGATGTTGTTCGGGCTTCGGACAAGAAAGTCGCGGTCGTAGGATCGGCGGATATGTCGCACAGGCTTACAAAAAGCGCCCCTTCCGGGTACTCCCCTAATGGAGAGATATTCGACAAAAAACTTGTAGAGCTAGTGAAAAATAACGATACGCGTTCTATATTGGATTTTGATGCCGACCTTGCCGAAGAAGCTGGGCAGGATGCTCTTTGGTCGATCGCGATACTTCTCGGCATTTTGGACGGAGGAGGTTTCAAGCCGGATGTCCTTTCTTATGAAGGTCCGTTCGGGGTAGGGTATATGGTGGTCTCTTACGAGAGGGAAAAATAAAAATGGAGCATCCGTTGGTGCAGCTTGCCAGAAAAACCATAGAGCTTTATTTGAGGGAGAGCAAGATCCTTGACTCGCCTTCGGAACTCACCGAAGAAATGCGCCAGCGGGCGGGGGTTTTTGTGTCTTTGCACAGACATGGGGCCTTGCGCGGCTGCATAGGGACTTTTGCCCCTACTCAGGACAACGTAGCAAAAGAAATAATAATGAATGCTATCTCGGCAGCCACAAGAGACCCGAGATTTATTCCCATGAACGGAGACGAATTGGAAGATCTTGAAATATCCGTAGATGTTCTCTCCGCTCCGGAACCGGTAAAGGATATTTCAGAGCTAGATGCGAAAAAATACGGGGTCATAGTTTCTGCTGGCGGCAGGAGAGGGCTTCTTTTACCGGACCTGGACGGTGTTGACACGCCGCAGCAGCAGATATCTATCTGCAGGCAAAAAGCGGGGATCTCCGAAAAAGAGCCTGTGCAACTGGCCAAATTTGTGGTAAAAAGGTATCATTAGGGCGTTGTGCACATTTTTAACTGGAAAGGGTTTTGACAGATGATAAAAGTCGGGATAGTCGGGGCGGCCGGTTATGCGGGTGTAGGGGTTTTGCAAATACTTACTTCCCACCCTGAAGCGGAGGTCGTTTGGGTTTCAAGCGAACAGGCTCATGCCGGTAAAAAAATATCGGATATCCGCCCGTCGCTTTCGGGTATATGCGATCTAACGTGCCAGGCCCCGGATATTTCAGGCCTTATAGATTCCGTTGATGTTGTCATCATGGCGCTTCCTAACGGCCTTGCCATGAAGCTTTGCCCTCTTATCCTGAAAAAAGGCAAAAAGGCAATAGACGTCAGCGCGGATTACAGGATAAAGGACCTGGCCGAATACAAGCAATGGTACAAAATAGACCATGCCAGCCCCGATCTCGTGGCCGAAGCCGTTTACGGGTTGCCGGAACTTTTCATGGACAAAATAAAAGGGGCATCTTTGATCGCCAACCCAGGTTGTTATCCCACGGCTTCCATTCTGGGGGCTGCGCCTTTGGTGAAGAGCGGGCTTATTGATCCAAAAAGCCTGGTGATAGACGCGAAAAGCGGGGTTTCCGGCGCCGGTGCGGCGTTGACGGATATAACGCATTTTCCGGAATGCAACGAAAATTTAAGAGCTTACGCCGTTGCCTCACACAGACACAATCCCGAGATAGACCAGATACTCGGGGACGTGTCCTCGCAAAAGATCTTGACGACTTTTGTCCCTCATCTTATCCCGATGAACCGCGGCATCCATGCCACTATATATGCCACTCTTTCTGGAAAAGCCGATACGGACAAGGTCCACTCCCTTTACAAAGACTTCTATAAGAACGCTTACTTTGTGAGAGTCCTTGAAAAAGGCAAGTTCCCGGCCACTAAGTATGTAAGCGGTTCGAATTTCTGCGACATTAACGTTGTGGCGGATGACCGTTCCGGCAGAGTGGTCGTGATGTCCGTGATCGATAACCTTGTGAAAGGAGCTGCGGGGCAGGCCGTACAGAATATGAACATAATATTCGGCCTTGATGAGAAGACCGGTCTTGACAGAAGCCCTCTTTATCCATGAAATGTTCATTTAAGCCTGTAGAAGGCGGCATCTGCGCTCCGGAAGGTTTTTTTGCTTCCGGGGTTTACAGCGGGGTCAAAAAATCCAAGAAAAAAGATCTTGCTCTCATATATTCCACTTCACTCGCTTCTGCGGCCGGGGTTTTCACGAAGAACAAGGTGAAAGCCGCTCCGGTGATAGTTTCTCAGCAGGTCGTAAAAAAAGGTTACGCGCAGGCTATCGTAATAAATTCGGGCAACGCGAACGCGTGCACCGGCAAACAGGGGATGTCGGATGCCCTTGAAATGGCAAAGGAAACGGCCGAAGCTCTAAGGATCGGCAAAGAAGATGTTCTTGTAGCCTCCACCGGAATAATAGGCGTTCCCATGCAGATGCAGAAGATAACCGGAGGCATCTGGACGGCTTCCAGAATGATAAAAAAGGATAATACGTGTTCCGCGGCCGAAGCCATACTTACGACAGATCTCAGAAAGAAAGAAATAGCCGTGAACGTTTCTCTCCCGGGTGGCGGAAAAGTACGTATAGGAGGGATAGCAAAAGGTTCCGGGATGATATGCCCGAACATGGCGACGATGATAGCGGTGATAACAACCGATGCGCAGATAATCCCTAAGCTTTTTCAAAAGGCTGTTTTGGAAGCCACGGAAGACTCTTTTAATATGTTAACGGTAGACAACGATATGAGCACCAACGATTGCGTCCTGGCGCTTGCTAACGGGCAATCCTCAAAAGTGACAACCGGGAAAAGTTATCAGGTGTTTTTGGCTGCGCTCAGCTTTGTATGCCAGTATCTTGCCAAGGAAATAGCAAGGGACGGCGAAGGTGCCACCAGACTGATCTCCGTGAACGTCCGCGGGGCAAGAACAAAAAAAGATGCCGCTCTGGCAGCCAAAAGCATAGCCGGGTCAAGCCTTGTCAAATGCGCGGTCTACGGCGCAGACCCGAATATAGGGAGAGTTCTCGCGGCAGCCGGATATTCAGGAGCGGAATTCGATCAGGAAAGAACGGAAGTCAAGCTTGGCGGAATGCTTCTGGTGAAAAAAGGCATGCCGGTGAAATTCGACCCAAAAAAAGCGTCCGAACTTATGAAGAAAGACACAGTGGATATTCTTGTGGACCTAAAACACGGCAAATTCAGCGCGACCGCCTGGGGTTGCGATATGACCGAAAAATATATAGACATAAACGCACGCTACCATACCTGAAAGGATAAAAAATGTTCGAGGCGCTAATAAAAAGGGCTGAGGTCGTAATGGAGGCCTTGCCTTATCTGCGCAAATTCTACGGTAAGATCATCGTGATAAAGTACGGCGGCAACGCGATGGTGGACCGGGCTCTCAAAGCTAAAGTGATCGAGGCGGTAACTCTCTTAAGATATCTTGGGATGTATCCGGTACTTGTGCACGGCGGAGGCCCTGAGATAACCAAAGAGCTCAAAAAAAGAAAAATAGAGATCAAATTCCTTGAAGGCCTGCGTGTTACCGACGAGCCCACAATGGAAGTTGTGGAAACCGTGCTTGGCAGGGTGAATGCCGGGATAGTTTCTTTGATAAATAAAGGCGGCCGTATGGCGAGAGGTTTTTCCGGGAAAAAAGGCCGTATAATAAAAGCGCGAAAAAGGATCTTTTACCGGAACAAACAGAAGATCGATCTTGGTTTTGTCGGAGATGTTGCGAATATAGACGTGAAACAGCTCAAAAGCGTTATTGCCGGCGGAAGGATACCTGTGATATCTTCGGTCGGTGTTGACGGCAAGGGGCGAACATACAATATAAACGCCGATATCGTTGCTTCAGAGGTGTCTTCTTCGCTGTCAGCTACAAAGCTTATTTTGATAACCAACGTGAGAGGGGTTTTTGACAAAAAAGACAGGCTGATATCCGCCGTTAATGCTTCAAAGGTCCGCCGGCTCATAAGGAACGGCGTGATCACCGGAGGCATGATCCCTAAGGTGAGATGTGCGCTCAAAGCCCTTAAAGAAGGGGTTGAGAAAGTCCATATAATTGACGGAAGGATCCCTCACGCCATACTCTTGGAGCTCTTTACCGATGTCGGTATCGGTACTATGGTCGAAAGATAACGATCCATCAATCCCGCAAGTTCTTTTATTCTCGGTACGATATCTACTTATAGCGGGAGTGTATATATGTCTATATCTGCAATAGGGCCTTATTCTACCGGTGCTCCTTCGGCGGCTTTGTCGTTCAAAGTCGGGATGCCGGGACAAAAGCAGCCCACCCACACCGTAGAAGGCATGTCCGACCGAGGCCGGATATATAAGGACCACGGAGTAAAGGTCCTTGACAGTGATGTTAGGTTCTCAAGGGCAGAACTTCTGGTAATAGAAAAGGTGCTGAACGACCTCAAGAAGAAGAAAAAACAGCAGCATCTGCTTGGAGTGAAAGAGATCGTTAAGAACAAATCCGTAAGAGTACGGCTGCTGAAGAACGCCCTTGTACACGCGGGAGGGGCCTATGTGGCCGAGCAGAAGCGGGTCTATCTTTTTGACGATCTTTCTCCCGAGGAAATACCGGAAGTTTTGATACATGAGATAGGGCATGCGGTCAACCATTTCAACCTGTCTTTTGCGCGCTTTATGGAATTTATCCAGGATACCGGATGGAACATGACCGAGATGCGCAGGGTATTCTTTAATGATAACAAGCTTTACCAGTTCGGCATCAAACCTGTCGAAGTCCCCAAGGAGAAATGGGACAGTGTCTGGGACAGGTTCAGTCTCAACTCGCTTTCCAAGGAGCAGGACGTGTTCGGCGAGATACTTATCGAGCTCCCGAAAAAAAGCGAAGCTCCGTGGGACAAAAATCCTCTGGAAAAATTCGCATGGTCCTACGAATGGTTCTATAATAAGAACAAAGCCTTTAAAAAGATCGCAGAAAAAGCCTACCGCGAAAAAGGCGATCCCTCTCTCAAAAAAGCCTATGAATTCATGCAGAACGAGGTTTTTGAGGAATAGTGCTAAAATAGGCACATGATAATCAAGTCCGACAAAGACGTGATCGAAGCTTATCTCCACGACGAATCCGGATTGCTCGGAGCGCATTGCGACAAAGTCCTTATCCCGGAGACCTATTCCGAAGTGTCCGATATCCTCAAAGAAGCTTCTTCAAAAAATATACCCGTATCTATTTCCGGCGCCGGTACCGGTGTGACCGGAGGGCGTCTTCCTTTCGGGGGTAATGTACTCTCTCTTGAAAAACTCGATGGCATTCTCTCTGTAAAACCCGGATCAATGACCGTTCAGGCGGGAGTGACGATAACAAAGATACACGAAGCGGCGGGATCTATAGGGTATTTTTACCCTCCGGACGCTACCGAGTGGGACGCGTCCATAGGAGGTAATATTGCCACGAACGCTTCGGGCTCAAGGTCTTTTAAATACGGTTCTACGCGGCAATATGTCGACAGCATCAAAGTGGTGCTGGCCGACGGAGAGATGCTTGATGTGCCCAGGGGTAAATATCTGGCGCAGGGGCAAACAATAAAAATCCTAAAACCTAAATCCGAAGCCCTAAGCAAATTTCAAATTCCAAATATCCAAATGCCGAACATTAAAAATGCTGCCGGGTATTATTCCAAACCGGATATGGACCTGATAGATCTTTTTATAGGGAGTGAAGGGACCCTTGGGGTAGTTGTTGAAGCCCGGCTCAGGCTTCTTCCCGTCACGGGTTATACATTCGCGGCTTTTGCTTTTTTTGATGATAACGAACAAGCTCTCGCGTTCGTAAAAGACGCAAAATCGAGGACTTTTCTTAGCCGTAAGAACATGGACCCAAAAGGTCTTAATGCTCTTGCGATAGAATATTTTGATAAGAATTCCCTCTCTTTACTCAGGAATAAGTTCGGGAATATCCCTTCGGACAAGAACGCCGCGATATTCTTCGAAGAAGAGATAACTCCGGAAAGAGAGCCGGGCTTTCTTGATGACTGGGTGGCGTTACTTGAAAAGAACGGCGTGAACATAGATAGCGTATGGAGCGCCACGGAACCCGAAAAAGAAGCGGAATTTAAAAAAATAAGGCACGAACTTCCGGTGCTGGTGAACGAGATAGTCAGATCAAGAGGGATAGCCAAGGTAGGGACGGATATAGCGGTGCCGTGGGAGAAGTTCCCTGAGATGTTCTCTGTTTACGTGAAAGAGCTTTCCGCCTCTGGGATGGACCATCTGATATTCGGACATATAGGCGACAATCATCTGCATGCCAATATCCTTCCTAAGAACGAAGCCGAGCGTCAAAAGGCTAAAGAAATATATTTGAGGTTCGCAAGGACCGCGGTCGCTCTGGGCGGCACGATATCCGCCGAGCACGGAATAGGCAAGTTAAAACATGCTTTCTTAAGAGAAATGTATGGAGAACGCGGCATCTGCGAAATGGTCCGCGTAAAAAAATATCTCGACCCGAAAATGATCCTGGGTCGAGATAATATCTTCCCTTGTGAAAAAAGATCCTAAGGTCGGCTATCTTTTAAGCCTTCTTCTTTTTTTAAGAGCTTCTTTTCTTCTTTTTCTTCTTCTTTTGATCTCTTTTTCTCTTTGACGCATTTTTTGCCTCCGTTCGTTCTATGAATAAATTATACCTCAACACGAATGAAAAAACAGATAATTAGTTGTAAAATTGCATTATGAGAACGTTCTCGGTCCCGAAGGAATATGAATTCTATCGTCTTGACCAGTTCCTTGCCAATAAACTGTCCGGGATGAGCCGGTCATTGATACAAAAGGTGATAAAGTCTGGCAAAGTGGAGGTCAACGGCAAACCGTGCAAAAAGGCGGGGAAACAGCTTTCCCATGAAGACGAGGTATCGGTCGAGATGCCTCCGGTAAAAAGGACGGAGTCTCTGGCGGAAGACATACCTCTTGACGTAGTGTATGAAGATGACCAGCTGATCGTGATCAACAAGCCGGCCGGAATGGTGGTGCATCCGGCGCACGGCAACAGGACGGGAACTCTGGTAAATGCTCTTTTGAGCCATTGCAAAGATCTTTCGGGTATAGGCGGGGAGGAACGACCCGGCATAGTCCACAGGCTTGATAAAGAAACCTCGGGACTTATGGTCATAGCCAAGACCGATGTCGCGCACCGCAACCTTTCTGCGCAGTTCAAGGACAGGAAGGTCGCGAAAAAGTATCTCGCGCTCGTGCACGGCAGCATAAAGAACGATGCCGGTACCATAGACGCCCCGATAGGGCGCAGTCAGTCGGACAGAAAGAAAATGGCGGTTATAGCGGCAGATCCCGGTGTCATTAAAGCACATAATTTCAGGAAACCGCGCAGGTCTAAAGCCAGGAATGCTGTCACGCATTATAAAGTAGTGAAAAGGCAGGCTGGCAAGACTCTTTTGGAGATAAGGCTTGAGACCGGGCGAACGCACCAGATAAGGGTCCACATGGCCTATATGGGGCACCCCATAGTAGGCGACAAAGTCTACGGGCAGAAAAAAGATAAGTCTCCGTTCATGTCGCTGCACAGCTATGCCCTGGGTTTTTCCCATCCCGTTACCGGGGAATATATGGAGTTTGTAAAGGATAAGGTGCTATAATTTCGCCATGCGCACACTCGGAATAGATCCAGGAACAGCGACCACAGGTTTCGGTGTCGTGGAAGAAGCGGACAAAAAACTTTCTCTTATCGATTACGGATGCATAAAGACCCCGTCCGGACTTCCGATGCCGGACAGATTGAACATGATATCTGCCCAGCTGAAAGATATAATCAAGGATCATAAACCGAATAATATTGCGGTCGAACAGCTTTTTTTCTGCAACAATGCCAAAACAGCGATAAAGGTCGGGGAGGCGAGGGGCGTCATACTCCTTACGGCTTCACAGGCCGGACTCAACATATCCGAATATACCCCGCTTCAGGTAAAAATGGCACTGACAGGGTACGGCAAAGCCGATAAAAAACAGATACAATATATGGTCAAGAACATCCTGGGTTGTAAAGAGGTCCCGAAACCTGACGATGCCGCGGATGCTATAGCTATTGCCATCTGCCATATAAATTCGCGCGGTTTCAGGGAGGCCAAATGATAAGTTTTATCGAAGGCATGCTGGAAACGGCTGAGGCGGACAAGATCTCTGTTAACGTGAACGGTGTAGGGTATGAGATCACGGTCAGTTCTTCCGTGCTGAGAAGTATCCCTCAAAAAGGGCAGAAGATAAAGATACTCACTTATATGAACGTAAAAGAGGATTCCATGCAGCTGTTCGGGTTCTCTTCAAAAGAAGAAAAAGGCCTGTTCCTGCAGCTGTTGTCGGTTTCGGGGATAGGGCCCAAAAGCGCCATGAACATAGTATCTTCTTTTGAGCTTAACAAGCTGGTCGCGGCGATCGCCAAAGCTGATGTCGATATGATAACGGCTGTTCCGGGAATAGGGAAGAAGACCGCCCAAAGGGTCATTGTGGAGCTTAGGGAGAAAATAAGCAAGGCATATTCTCTGGACGCTTCGAGCGGCATTTTTGACGCTTCGTCGGACTCTCCTTTGTTGAAAGACGCCGTTTCCGCGTTAATGGCGCTCGGTTACGGTTCGAAAGAAGCCCGCAGAGCGGTATCAAAAGCCGTGGAAGATCTTTCGGACAGGGCATCTGTAGAAGAAATAATAAGGAGTTCTCTCAAGAGTCTATCTCAAGCCTGAGCAATTTAAGGAGACTGTCCTCTACGAATCGCATAGGCATTCTTATCGGAGAGACCTCGTTTGAGATGGGCTTTACGAGTATTGTGTATGCCCCGATAATATTCCCCCCGATCACATCGGTTATTATCTGATCTCCTATCACGGCGGTCTCGGCCGGAGAAACCCCAAGGTGAGCGATGGCCTTTCTCAAGGCGAAGGGCAGCGGCTTGAACGACAAAGAAAAACCTTTTAGATTAAGGCTTTCCGAGATGTATTCCACTCTTTTTGCGCTCCCGCCGTTGGAAACTATGCATATCTTTATGCCGTGTTCTTTCACTTTTTCCACCCAGCTGTATACGGAAAAAGGGATCCTGTATTCAGGCCGAGGCAGCAGCGTATCGTCAAGGTCCACTATGAACCCGCGTATCCCTTTTTTATACAGCGCGTTTATGTCTATCGTAAAAATAGAACTGTTGTACTCTTTCGGTCTTAAAAGGCCGAACCCGTCATTTTCTCTGTCCAGGTCGTTATACTCGTACATCATTTACAGCTCTTCTATGTAAAAAAGATTGACCGTTACCGGATCTTCGAACAATAATCCGTCGGCTTTCTGCAGCAGCCGGGTCTTTAGGCCCGCTTCTTTTGAAGGGACCGTTCCTGTAGTTTCTATGAGCGCGTCAAGGTCTTTGTTGTGCAGGAAGAACATATTGGCTTCGCCTTTGGAATGGAAAAGTTCATACAGGAATTTTTCGCTCCTTGATACGGGGTCGTTCTTCTCGAACGGCTGGGGGGGGACTTTGTATCCCATCAGGAAAAGATCGGCAGATCCTTTTGTCAGCTCCCTTTCCCAGGAATCGTCCTCTTCATATGCTATTTCTTTTAAGGTCACTTGTATGCCGCTATCGGCAAGCTCTTTTTTTATGATCCGGGCTATTTTTGCCGTCTTTTGTCCGTCGGTATGTATTAGCGTCAGGTTTTTGAGCCTTTTATCGCCTTCTTTGAGACCGGCGCTTCTCAGCAGTTTTTTTGCCCGGGAGGTTGAAAAAGAATAACCGCTCCTGTTATCAAGATGTCCGGGCATACCCGTCGGGATCACTCCAGAAGGAACATTATTGTCTCCTATCACATCCTTGCAGATATAAGATCTGTTTATAGCGTGATTGAAGGCCTGACGTACGAGTTTGCTTTTGTTGCCGGAAAAGACCTCTTTGTTCATGTTAAATCCAAGGAACCAAAGCCCGTCGTATGTGCCGGCAGCTGCCGCCGGCCGTATCATCAACGAGAAACAGACCAGAATGATCGTAAGAACAGGCCTCTTCATAGGTAAAACAATTTTATCATAAAAGGTTCTGAAGCAACCGGAACGGTTCTTGAGGGCCTTAAGATTGTTTGCATGAATGGATGTTATAATTGTTTCGGAATTGTAAAAAAGATGAACCATCTTTCTTCGAAGATATTTCCTTTGGCCGTTGCTATGCTTATTCCTTTGCTGACACTTTCCGGTTGCGGACAAAAAAGCAAGATACTTCAGATAAAAGGTTCCGATACCATGGTGAACATGGCCCAGGCTCTGGTAGAGGAATTCTCGAACGATCATAAAGGGACATATGTCGCCGTTACGGGAGGCGGCTCAGGCACCGGGGTTGCTGCCCTAATTAGCAGGACCTCGGATATAACCCTATGCTCCAGGGATATGACGAAATATGAGATAGACACCGCCAGGGCAAGGGGCGTTGAGCCTTATGAGATCCATGTGGCCAGTGACGGGATCGCGATCGTAGTTTCCCCGTCCAATCCTGTGAACAGGCTTACCAAAGACGAACTGGCGGATATTTTTTCCGGGAAGATCACGTCCTGGAAGAAACTGGGCGGGCCTGACAGGAGGATCGTGGCCCTTTCCAGGGACAGGAACTCCGGTACGCACGTTTTCTTTCTTGAACATATAATAAAAAAGGACAACAAAAAGTCCAAAGAAGAATTTGCCAACAGCGTTCTAATGATGCCGTCCACTCAAGCCATAGTAGAAGAGGTTTCCGCCAATCCTGAGGCCATAGGATATATAGGCCTCGGCTATGCCTGCGACCGGACAAAGCTTGTCGCTGTGTCGAAAGGCCGCGGCCGGCCTTATGTGATCCCTACTGTTAAGACCGCCTCTTCAGGAGAATATCCGGTTTCAAGGACTCTTTTTTTCTATACCAACGGCACTCCCGAGGGTGACGTGAAGGAGTTCGTGGATTTCACTATGAGCCCCAGAGGCCAGGAAATAATAAAGGGAACGGGTTTTGTCCCGATCAGCGTGCGATGACAAGAAAATTATTCGAGGCTTTCATAGAGAAAGCGATATTTTTCAGCGGGGTCACGGCAATAATTGTTGTCATTATGATCTTTATCTTTCTGATCAAAGAGAGCTTCAGTTTTTTTGCCGCTAATGACATCGTTACCATAATATCCGGGACCGATTGGTATCCAATATCCCATCCTCCCAAGTTCGGTTTCCTTCCTTTGATACTGGGATCGTTCCTTGTTACGATCGGAGCGATAATCATAGCGGTCCCGATAGGCCTTGCGGCAGCTATATACATATCCGAAGTCGCGCCCGGATGGTTCAAGGAAATATTAAAGACCGGAATAGAGCTGCTTGCCGCCATACCCAGCATAGTTCTGGGTTTCATTGGCATAGTTGTGCTTGCCCCGTTCATAAAGAATCTTTTCAATCTGCCGAGCGGGCTTACCGCGCTTGCCGGATCCATAATGCTGGCGTTCATGGCGATGCCCACGATCGTTTCCATAATAGAGGATGCGTTGAATTCGGTGCCCAAAAGTTATAAGGAAGGGGCCCTTGCTTTAGGGGCCACGCATCTGCAGACGATCCGCAGGGTCATTCTTCCGGCGGCTTCCTCGGGGATAATGGCGGCGGTCATGCTCGGCATAGGAAGAGTGATAGGGGAAACGATGGCCGTGCTTATGATCACCGGCAACGCGGCCATAATTCCCGGGAGCATATTACAGCCGGTGCGCACGCTTACCGCGACCATAGCGGCTGAAATGGGCGAAGTGATACAGGGAAGCATGCACTACTATGCCTTGTTCGGAATAGGGTTCGTTCT
>CALFCX010000105.1 GCA_937950635.1 uncultured bacterium | reverse complement strand
AGGAATGTTTTTTGGAAGCGGTTGATGCAATAACCTTGGCCCGACATATCGGTGTCGAAGCGGTGATCGACTATGTTTTGACTAGGGACAGCATAAGGTTCCTTCCCGAATTAATAGAGCTTGCACAAGAAAAAGGAGCAAAAGTCCGGTTGGTCCCGGTACACCATTGTCCGGATCTTGAAGGTTTTGAAGAGATCTCATTTGGCTATATACAAAGATATTCAAGGTCACCTCAGGTCATATTTGACAGGAATTTGTTCAATATCCTGAGGCGCGGAGGCAATAATATTTCCAGGCCTTCCTGTGCCGTCCTGAATAATTCTATTTCCATATCCCCGGATAATAATCTTATTCTGCCGTGTATTTGGTCAAGACAGGCCACTATCCCGATAAACGGGGACTTGGAAAACATAATGTCTTCGGATATAGTAAAAGGGTACAAGCGCTTGCAGGGGACATTTGATTCCTGCCGCGGATGTGTGGCGTTAGAAAGCGTGGACAGATCGTTTTTAGGGAATATTAAAAGTGAAGATATTCCAGGCAAAGCGATAAGGGCTATGTTTTCATTCATTAGAGGGAGATGACCAATGGATATTTTACAGGCTGTTATTCTGGGGGCGGTCCAAGGGCTTACGGAATTCCTCCCGATAAGCAGTTCCGGCCATCTGTTTGTTATCCCATGGATGTTCGGCTGGAGCGACTTTGGGCTTACATTCGATGTTGCTTTGCATATAGGGACCCTCTTGGCCATAATCCTTTATTTTTGGAGGGACTGGCTGGATATCCTGAAAAATTACAGGAAGCCTTTGTTATGGCTGTTGGTACTAGGTTGTATACCGGCGGTTTTGGTGGGATATGGATTCGAGAACTATTTTGAGACGGTTTTCAGGTCTCCTTGGGTGGTGGGAACAACCATGATATCAATGGGGATGCTTTTATGGCTGGCCGAGCTCGTTGGGAAGAGAACAAGGGATATAGGTCAGCTAAATATTTTTGATGCTGTTTTTATAGGTGTTATGCAGGCTTTTGCGCTCATTCCAGGAGTGTCCAGATCCGGGGTAACGATGACCGCCGGGCTTATATCAGGCCTGAACAGACAGGCTGCCGCGCGTTTCTCGTTTTTATTGGCCGCTCCGATAACTTTCGGCGCCGGGATCTACAAGCTCAGATATTTATTTTCCGAAGGGCTTAGCGGTCCGGATATGTCCAGATTCGCAACAGGAGTGCTTGTTTCTGCTGTCGTGGGATTTTTTGCGATCAAATTACTGCTGAATTATCTGCAGAAGCACAGTTTTTATGTTTTTGTCTGGTACAGATTGGCATTTGGAGCGCTTATATTCGGTATGATATTTTTTAAAGGTTAATGGATGTTGCCGAGGTCGGGACCGGTCTTTTTATTCTTTGATCCGCTTTCTTTTTCTCTCTTCTTCCTTAAAGCCCTGTCGCAGAGGGAGAATATCTCTTCCATAAGGAATGGTTTTCTCAAATATTCCATGGCCCCAAAAGTTATTGCGTTCGCTTGGGATTCTTCCGTAGCGTAGGCCGTGACTATTATAGCTTCGGTGGAAGGGGATATCTCTTTCAGTTTTTTGAGCACTTCCAGTCCGTCTATTATAGGCATTTTGAGATCTATAAAAGCTATGTCGAACGTGGTCTTTTGCGCCTGGCTCAGGGCTTCATTGCCGTTGGAGAAGGTTGATACCTCGAAATCCTTTATTTCAAGTATCATCCTAAAAGACTCGAGAGCTCCTGGTTCATCATCCACAACCAATATCTTTATCTTATTGTCGGCCATTATGGGAACATTCTAACAGAATGCCTTCGCATTTGCAAATCCCCGTTTTTTTTCTGTATAATAAAACCAGGAGCATTCAATGACCCATATAATCCCGTTCAAAGGAACTATGTTCAATCCGGAAAAATTCCCGGATATATCCGCATTGGTATGCCCTCCGTATGATGTCCTTTCCCCGAGGGAGCAGGACAGGTATTACTCTAAGAACGAATACAATATAGTAAGGATAATTCTTGGAAAAGATATGCCGTCCGACGGCGATGCCGACAACAGATATACCAGGGCTGCGGGATATCTTAGGTCCTGGCTTGCGGAAGGGATGCTTTCCGAGGATAAAAGGCCTTCCATGTATATTCATCAACAGCAATTTACCCATAAGGGGAAGAAATACTCGAGAAAAGGTTTCTTCGGGCTTGTACAGCTTGATGATAAGGGAAGCGTAAAATTCCACGAGAATACCTATCAGAAGCCCAAAGAGGACAGGATGAGATTGCTGAAGGCTACTTTGACCAACACAGAACCCGTGTTCATGATATACAAAGGCTATTCGGTCAGCATCCCGGAGTGCGACCCGGTGCTGAAGCTCACTGATGATACGGACTCTTCACACTCTCTGTGGCGTGTGGAGGACAAGGCGGAGATAGAGGACTTCTGCGCGGAATTTGAGAACAGACCGATATATATCGCAGACGGCCATCACAGGTTCGAAACAGCTAACAAATATGCCAGGGAGCTCAACATAGATCCAAACAGTTCTGATCCGCGCAATTTTGTACTGGCTTATTTTGTTGAAGAGTCGGATCCCGGTCTTCTGGTGCTTCCGACGCACAGGTTGCTTAACATATCTTCCGAAGATATCGAGCTTTTAAAGAATACGGCCAAAAAGTATTTTCTGATGATAGAAATAGATTCTTTCGAGAAGGTAACCAAGGCAAAAGGCAAAGTGTTCGGGTTCTTCAGCCGTAGGGACAACAAACTATATATGCTCAAATTAAGGGATACCGTTGCCAAGAACAGGGCCATGAAAGCTAAGGGAAGAGAAGGGCAGTCCAATATAGAGACCGCGATCCTGCATTCTCTTTTGCTCGATGATGTGCTGGAAAAATATAAGGGAGAAAAAACCAAGGATGTTATAGCGTACTCGCATGATGACAGAGAGGCAATAGCTTCAGTAAGGAGCGGGGACTATTCCTGTGCTTTTTTGCTCAATCCGGCCACTGTCTCTCAGATAATGGAGACTGCCGATGCAGGGTCCCGCATGCCGCAGAAATCAACGTTCTTTTATCCCAAGGCGCTTTCCGGATTGATGATGAGAAAGTTCGGATAAGCTCTGCGTTTTTCGCCGGGGTAGCTCAGTCGGTTAGAGCGAGGGACTCATAAGCCCTAGGTCGCCAGTTCGATTCTGGCCCCCGGCATTTGATCAGATGCTCATGGCAAGGACGGTCAGCAATGAAACCCAAGAAGATCGTTGTAAATGACCGTATGCAGAAGAAATATATATATTATCTTACGGAACCGCGCGGCAAAAAGTTCCGTTCTGATTTCATTCCGGACCTTACTCCCAAACAAATGCTTGAGATGGGTGTTTTTGGGGGCAAATACATGACCGATTGTACAAAAGAATTCCCAAATGATTGGTTCCGAAAAGCAAAGCTTAACAGTGTTTTTCATGATCCGGAACTCAATTATTTTGGTGTTAATGCTTCCCAGCCGCTTTCGTTCTGGAGAAAAAAAGGATGGATATATCATGAAGACCCGAGAGGATGGTTCCAATGGTACTGTCGCTATTATATGGGCCGCAGGATACCGGCTGAGGATGACAGGCAGATCAGCAGATGGAAAGCCATAAAAAGACATATCTCACAAATAAAAAAGAACTGCAAAAAAAATGACCTGTCGTGCAGGCCACGCCAAAGACAGGCCGTATTGCATTGGGCGTACGACAGCCGGAAGATATAGGCTGCGGGAAACGAAAAGTCCGGTTTGGTATATAATTCTATTATGACGAAACCGATCCAAAAGCAAAGATTGTCTTCCTATGAGCGCTTATTGATAGTGCTTTCCTACATCCTGTTCTTTCCGTCATTCAGCATAATTTTCACCGATAGGAGGAGAGATGAGCAAATGGCTTTTCATGCCGGGCAGGCCATGTTCCTGTGGTTGGGATTCTTTGCCGTTATGATAGCCTTAAAGGCCCTTGCTGCTGCCGGCTCTTCCCATATGAACATGTCTTTTTTTGGAAGGATGTCCGGTGTTTTTTTCTTTGTTTTTTGGTTGTATACCCTGAAATGTTCCTTTGTTTTTTTAATGAAGAAGAAGGTGCGGATCCCGCTTATCTCAAATCTTTCCGACAGGTTGGCGTAACTTGCTTGAAACAAAAGCCGCAAAAACCATGGCAGCTCATCGAATGCTCCCCAAAAAGGGAGCGATACTTGTAGCTGTTTCTGGAGGCCCTGATTCCGTGGCTCTTCTGCATTTTCTGAAACAGGCAGGCAATAAAGTCATTGCCGCCCATCTGGACCACGGTTTGCGCGGCAGGGATTCTGTCAATGACAGCCGTTTTGTCAGGAAAATGTGCAGCAGGAACAGGATAAAACTTGTCAGCGGCAGGGCCGATGTCAAAAAGACCGCTAAAAAGCTAGGCATCTCGATCGAAGAAGCAGGCAGATTGCGTCGTTACGATTTTCTGGAAAAAGCCGCAAAAAGATACAGGGCCTACAGGATAGCTCTTGCCCATCATGCCGATGATAATATAGAGACCTTTCTAATGAGGGCCATAAGAGGTGCCGGTATTAAAGGTCTTTAGATCGGAAGAGCACACGTCTGAACTCCAGTCACGGCTACATCTCG
>CALFCX010000104.1 GCA_937950635.1 uncultured bacterium | reverse complement strand
GACCACCGAGATCTACACTCTTTCCCTACACGACGCTCTTCCGATCTTTAAGCCCTGATGAGGCCCCTGGAATAGCGGAAGGAATCCGAATACGGCCCCGAAAAAAGGCTGAACATGATCGACAAGGAACGGCCCAAGTATAAAAATGCCCCAAAGCCCGTAGACGACCGACGGTATAGCCGCCAGCATGTCCACCATGGTGGCTATATATTCCTTGAACCTCGAGTTAGAAACTTCAGAAAGATAGATCGCGCAACCAAGCCCGAGAGGTACAGCTATAAGCAAAGCGATAAAAGAGGAAACCACTGTTCCGTAAATAAAAGGCAATGCCCCATATTCACTCGTAACTGCGTTCCAGGACGAGCCGAACACAAATCCCCATCCGAAAGTCCTCATCGAAAGCCATGCCTTATGTAACAGCATGAACAATATCGCAAAAAATATGAAAGGGACAGCCGAGGCAAGCAGCATTATGGTCGATTTGAACATCCTATCGGCTGTATTATTCTTTTCAAGCAACATCTTTTTCAATCCCTTCGCATCCGGTCATGAAAGGGCCCCGAGATACCCGGGGCCCTGAAACATCGATCACAGATCAAAAAAGGATGTTTATCTAGTTTATAGAATTGACATCCGATATGATCCTGGACACCAGAGAACTCGGCAAGGCCGCGTAACCAAGCTCATCCGCATATTTTTGGCCTTGCGTCAGGCACCATGTCAGGAAATCTTTCAGGTCTTGAGCTTTTTCTCCGTTCCCGGTCTTTCTAAGCAATATCCATGTGAAACCGGCTATCGGATAAGAATCCTTGCCCGGCTGATTCAGTATCTCGGCTCTGTAATCTGAAGGCATTTTCTTCAAAGCCCCGGCTGCGGCCGCGGTAACGCCATCGTTTGATGGCGAAACAAATACGCCGGCTTTATTCTTCATTTTCGCCATACCCAGATTGTTGGACTTGGCATAGGCTATTTCCATATATCCTATGGAATTGCGGTTGTTCTTTACGGCTCCCGCTACGCCCGGATTGCCTTTTCCTCCGACACCTTTAGGCCATGAGACCGAAGTCCCCGCTCCCACCCTTGAAGCCCATGCCGTGCTGACTTTAGCGAGATAATTCGTAAAAATGCTGGTCGTCCCGCTGCTGTCGGACCTGTGGACTACAAGTATATTCTCGTCAGGAAGATCGACGCCCGGGTTCAACGCCCGAATCTCCGGCGCGTTCCATTTGGTTATGTCCCCAAGGAAAATTTGAGCAAGAGTCGGACCATCAAGTCTAAGGTCGCTTATATTCGCGTTATAGGCTACCGCAACAGCTCCCATAACTGTCGGAACATGGAGCACTCCTCCGGATACTTTCTGAATGTCGCTTGTTGACATAAAAGCATCCGTACCGCCGAAATCCGTTACCCCAGCGATAAACTGTCTGATCCCTCCGCCCGAACCTATCGGGGCATAGTTCACTTTTACACCTTTTTCCCTTTGATACAATCCCATCCACTTAGAATAGATAGGATACGGGAATGAGGCACCGGCGCCGTTAAGAGATGACGCTGCAAATGCCGCCTGAGATATGATCAACACTGCCGTAATTAGCGCTGTTAACCTTTTTATCATCTTTACATTTCCTTTCCTTTTATTTTGAACCGCGATCTTTAACTCCATGTTAACCATTTGTTAACATTTTGTTAAAACACCGTCTGCGACCTGAGGGCCACTGTTTTATTCTCCGTACCGGACCCTGTCTGTATGGATGTTAGGTCCAGGGATATGGTCACGTCCTTGCCCCAATCATAAAAAGCCCCGAGCACTGTTGTCTTAGTTTCGTTGTTCGCCGCATTGGTATCGGTATCATACATGTCATATCTTGCCAAAAAGCCTCCCGGAACCGCTTCTTTTGCTGGATATATGAACCCTCCTATGCTGTAGCCGTTGACCGGTTTGTTGCTCTTCTGGTCGTTCTGGTACTCAACATATAAGTTGCCATAATCGGAATTCTTAAGACCAAGCAACAGACCTGACTGCGTGCTCTGAGATGTGCTCGCGTTGCTGAAAAGGCCGTTCTTCACTCCTACATATCCGCCCAGAACAACCGTTCCCGCGCCTGTTTGAGCTATATCGCTGTTTAATCTGATAGCTATGTCTTTGGCACTATCGGCTTCGGCTTTTGCATACCCTTGGCCGTTAAGCACTGTCGCATGATATTCTATCTCGGGCATTGCGGGGAGAGTGAATTTTCCGGCGGCGCCGAGGCCGAAATCTGCGGAAGAACCGACAGAGTTCTTGTTAACATCGCTGTAAGCCTTTAGTATGTTCTCAAATCTCCATACCTTCCCGGACCAGTCTATCCAGCAGGTATGCTGAAGACCCGCCTTAGCGGTCAAAGAAAAAGGAATGACCTGCATCGAAGACGGGATCTCGACCGGAAGGTCTACATAGGCATACTTAAGATAATCAAAAAGGTTCTGTGCGGAAGCACCGGATATCCTGGCAACGTCCAGCGTGACCCTTGCGGAAGCCCCTGCTCCAAGCTTCTTCTTAAAATCAAGGTAGGCACGGCTGATATCAAATTTGTTATAAGGAGCCGAAGAATTATTATTCAGCCCTTTTGTCCAGTCAAACCTTATAACTCCGCCTACCTTTGCGTCTCCATTATCCTTTTTAACGGAATCAAGCTGTCCTTTAAGCTCGGCAATGGCCTTATTCATGTCTTCCCTTATGTCCTCTGCAGAATCGCCCCCGGAAGTATTTTCGGACACATCCACTGTATCGGCCTGCGGCTTGAACTGTGAAACGGGAACAAAAACATCTTCGCTGGTATCGGAAGACATATTTTGCTGCATCGCTTCCCAGCGGTCCAGAGTTGCTCTTTTTTCGCCCTGAAGCTGCCTGACCTTCATCAAGTTCCCCTGAGCTCTGTACCTTGAAATTTTTGCGTCTATGGCCCTAAGATAATCTCTAACCGCTTGCTTTTCCTCCTCGAGGCTTCTTGCAAAGACACCCGCGGATGAAGAGGCAAGTATCAAACACATCATCATCGCGATCTTGAATTTGTTCGACATCTTTTTCCTCCTTTTTGGTCTTGAACATTACTGCGAACTTTATGCGGCCTTAAAACCCCGGAAAACAAGGAGAGTATCCTAGTTCCCTCTCCAAAATCCGCCCGGATAGATCCGCAAAATCGACAAGATAAAGCCCCCTCCTTTCACTGTTATTAATCCGAAAAGCTCCGTGGCTTTCACCATGATTATCGAAAAAAGAGGTTAAGAGAGAATGAAGCGGAAGTTAAGAACTTGTTAATTCTTTATTCGGGAAATACAGAGTAAAAACCGAACCTTTTCCCGGCTCGCTTTTTACGGAAACGGCGCCTCCGTGAAGCTCCATTATATGCTTTACTATCGAAAGTCCCAGCCCTGTCCCGCCCAGTTCCCTTGACCTGCCCTTATCTACCCGGTAGAACCGCTCAAATATCCTGGACAGGCTTTCTTTTGGTATCCCTATGCCGGTATCGGATATCTCTATCGCTGTGCCGGTATCATCGCTCCGGCATGTTATCCTTATTTCTCCGCCCGGTCCGGTATAATTCACCGCGTTATCCAGCAGATTAAGAACAGCCCTGCAAACATAATCCTCCATACCATATATATAGCGGTCAGCCCCTTCTGCGGAAACCTTTATCTTCTTTCCCGATATTTTCTCGGAAAGAGCGTCCAATGACCTTGTCAGTACCGATCTCAGGCTCAGACAGCCCATTTCCTGACTTGCACGACCACCTTCAAGCCTTGAAAGTTCCAGGATCTCGTCTATCAAAGCGGCAAGGCTGGTCGAGTGTTTCTCTATTTTCAACAAAAAATCCCTGTTATTGGCCTTATCGTCAATGGCACCATTCAACAGCGTTTCAACGTAGTTCCTTATCACGGTAAGCGGCGTTTTGAGTTCGTGAGAAACATTGGCGATGAACTCTGAGCGGTATTTTTCGAGCTTCTTTATTTTGGTAAGGTCGTGAAGGACGCAAACAACCCCGAGCAGTTCTCCCTTATCATTGTTCAGCGCACCGGCATGAACGCTGAAGAACAACGGTTCCGAAGAGAACATTCCAACCTCCGCGTCAATGGTCACCGAAGGGTCCGATAGGACTTTTTCCGTCATATCGGCTATCTCATTGTTCCTCAAAGCCGTCCGAGGGGTTTTTCCGGCCAGATCGTCCTGACGGCGTATACCGAATATTTCGTATATTTTGGGGTTCGCCAACATTATCTTCCCGTGAATATCTACGGCCAATACTCCCTCTGTCATGTTCGCGAGAACACCGGAAAGCTTCCCCTTTTCTCCGGAAAGTTTTTCAAAATAATCGGCAAGCCGGTCGGATATCCGCTCGACGGAGCGTTCTATCTCGCCGAACTCGAAAGCCGGCTTATGCAGATTATGCCGGGGCAGTATCCCTCGGACCATGTCGCTGGATAGCCTTGAAAGCCTGTCCAGCGGCTTGAAGAACCAGGCTGACAGGATAAGGCTAAGAACAACGGCCGCTATCAGTGCCGCCAGAAAGGCCAGCCCCGTAGCGGAATAAAGGCTCGAATATATCTCTCCCGCGTAGAGCAGCGGCGCCGAGAACCTTAAAAAACCTATAGTTCTTCCGGAAGAATCCTTAAGAGGCACTGCCGCGTAGATCATATCTTTTTTTGCGGTGGCGCTGTACCTTACCGAAATGCCGTAGCCTTTTTCACGCGCGCCCGACACCTCCGGCCGGTTAAAATGGTTGTCGAGCTTTGCAACATCCTTTACGGCAACCTGTGAATCAGCCATCACAATCCCATCCGAAGCTATCACGGTCACACGTTTGCCGGATGTTCTTCCGGCTTCTTCTGCTTTATTCTGGAGATCGTTCTTTGCGATACCGGAAATTATATCCGAGGAAAAGGCCCGCGCGGCGGACCGTGCCCGGTCCAGACTGTCTTTGCCCACCTGATCAATGATCGTGCCTCTTATAGAAGGCATGGAAACGGCAAGGAATACTCCCAGGGAAGTGATGACCAGCCCTGTAAAAGAAAGGAAAAGAACCGATCTCAGGCTTTTGAACATTTGCAGCCCTTTATCACCGGCTAATTCGCCGAGAATTTGTACCCCACGCCGTGTATGGTCTTCAGATATTTCGCGGATCTCCCGAGTTTTTCGCGCAAACGGCGCATATGAACATCCACTGTTCTTGTTTCTATGGCAACATCTATGCCCCAAACTATGTCAAGCAACCTGTCCCGACTGAACACTTTTTCCGGGTTCCTTGCCAGATGTTCCAGCAAAAGGAATTCTTTCGCGGTAAGCTCCACTTCTTTGCCGAGAACTTTTACCGTATGGGAATCTGGATCTATATCTAGCCCCGGGAATTTCAAAGAGGTTGCCGTTTCCGCCTTTTTACCGTACCTTTTCAGGATTGTCTTTATCCTTGCCGCCAGCTCTCTTATGCTGAAAGGTTTAGTTATGTAATCATCCGCGCCGACTTCCAGCCCGACGATCTTGTCTGTCTCTTCGCCCTTGGCAGTCAACATTATCACGGGGATAGACGAGGTCTTCTGGTCAGCCTTCATCGCCTTGCAGATCTCTATACCGCTCATACCGGGAAGCATAAGGTCGAGTATCACCAGATCAGGAAGCTTTTTGTGTACGGCCTCAAGCCCGTTGATGCCGTCGTATGCCTTTGATATCTTGTACCCCTCTTTGGCGAGGTTATACTCCACGCTCTCAACTATATCCTTTTCGTCGTCTATTATAAGAACGTGTCTCATTTTCCTTCGATAGGCATGTGCTTGACGACCTTGGCCTCGACCATATAGACAACGTCTTCCGCAACGTTCATCGCGTGGTCGCAGATGCGCTCCAGATATCTGGCTATTAAAAGGAGCGGTATCGCCCTCGGGACCGAAGTCGGGTCTTTGGTCATTATCTCCATAAGTTCGTCGGTGATCAGGTCCCTTAATTTGTCGGCTTCATTTTCCATGGCGTGGATTTTTATCGACCTGGTTGAGTCCCTTTTCACGAACGTGTCTATACTCTCGCCTATCATTCGCATCGCTATGTCCGCCAGTTTAGGCGTGTCGATAAGGGGCTTAAGTAGAGGCATGCTCAGCAGCTCGAGGTTCTTTTGAGCGATATCGACGGCAAGGTCCCCCATCCTCTCAAGGTCGGTGGTTATCTTCATGGCGGTCGTTATGAACCTGAGATCGGCCGCCATGGGCTGTATCCTGGCTATCAGCGTCACGCATTTGTCATCTATAAGGAGCTCGAGATCGTCCACCTCTCTGTCCGATGCGATGACCTGTTTCGACATTTGTTCATCCCGGCTCTTCAAGGCTTCAACGCTTTTGCGGATGGATGCCTGCACCATGTTGCCCATTTTCAATATAAGATCGTTCAGCTCCGAAAGCTCAGCCTCAAAACTTCTTTCTATCATTTTTTCTTCCTTTCTTTGTTCTAACCCCCTCTTTCGCTCCGCTCCTTCTCCCCCTTGACAAGGGGGAGAGTTGGAGAGGGGGTTAACCGTACCTCCCCGTAATATACTCCTCCGTCCTCTTGTCCGAAGGAGCTGTAAATATTTTGTCCGTTTCAGAGAATTCTACCAGTTCCCCGAGCAAAAAGAAACCCGTTCTGTCGGATACCCGGGCAGCCTGCTGCATATTGTGGGTAACTATTATTATCGTGTAGTCGCGTTTCAGGAACCTCATAAGGTCCTCTATTTTTTGGATCGATACCGGGTCCAGCGCCGAACACGGCTCGTCCATAAGGACTATTTCGGGTTTCACGGCCACCAGGCGGGCTATGCAAAGCCGCTGCTGCTGTTCAAGCGTCAGCGAAAGAGCGTTCTTGTGCAGCCTGTCCTTGAACTCATCCCACAAAAGCACTTTTTGAAGCGAGCTTTTCACTATCTCCCTGAGCTCATCGCCTTTGGCCATCCTGTGGACCTTGGGACCGAAAGCCACGTTCTCAAATATAGAAAGAGGGAACGGGTTCGGCCTCTGGAATACCATTCCGACCTTTTTGCGCAGATCGACAAGGTCGACAGAGGAATTATTTATCTCCGCCCCGTCTATCTTTATGCTGCCTTCCGTCCTGGTACCGGCTATAACATCGTTCATCCTGTTAAGACAACGCAAAAAGGTCGATTTCCCGCAGCCCGAAGGACCTATGAGCGCTGTTATTTCATGCCTGAATACATCTACGCTCACCGCGGAAAGCGCCTTAAAGTTCCCGTAATAAAAGTCAAGCCCTTTTACTTCTATCGATCTTTTCATTTGTTTACCCGAATTTCCCCGTAATATAATCGTTGGTCCTTGGATCCGACGGTGCGGTGAATATTTTCCCCGTATCGTCGACCTCGACCAACTCGCCCATCAAAAAGAACGCTGTCCTGTCTGACACTCGGGCAGCCTGTTTGGTATTGTTGGTCACAAGGATCTGCGTGTATTTTTTTTTGAGCTCGCGCATGGCATCCTCCACTTTGGCGGTGGATATGGGGTCCAATCCGGAACAGGGCTCATCGTATATGATCACTTCCGGTTCAACGGCCAGCGTACGCGATATGCAAAGCCGCTGCTGCTGTCCTCCGGAAAGATGAAAAGCCGGGGTTTCAAGCCGGTCCTTCACTTCATCCCAAAGGTAGGAAGCCTTCAGGCATCTTTCCACTATTTCCGAAAGCGTTTTTTTGTTTTTAGTGCCGTGCAGCCTCGGGCCGTAAGCCACATTGTCAAAAATAGACATCGGCAAAGGCAGCGGCAGGGCGTAGACCATCCCCACTTTTCTGCGTAAAGCCAGGAGTTTGATATCGGTGTATATGTTCATATTGTCCAGGAACACCTTTCCTTCGACCTTTGTGCGCGGGATAAAATCTATCATCCGGTTGAGGACCTGCAAAAAAGTCGTTTTCCCGCTCCTGGACGGGCCTATCACACCGAGGATCTCGTGTTCGAATATGTCCATAGAGACCCTGTTCAGGGCTTTCTCCGAGTCATAATGAACGCTTAGTTCTTTTATAGATATCTTTTTTACCATTGCTTCCTTTTTCTGAACTTGGCGCGTATCAGAGCAGCCGAGATATTCATGATAAAAACTATGACTATAAGCACGAGCACTGTCCCGTATTGGATCTGCGGAGGAACATTAGGCACCTGTGTCGACAGCACATAGATATGGTAAGGCAGGGCCATAACCTGGTCATATACCGATCTGGGAAGGAATGGAAGATAAAAAGCCGCCACCGTAAACAGTATCGGAGCGGTCTCGCCTGCTGCGCGGGACAGTCCGAGAATGGTCCCTGTCATTATGCCCGGAATGGCGTTCGGAAGAACGACGTTCCGGACCGTCTGCCATCGTGACGCGCCCAAAGAATAGCTGACCTCCCTGAAAGATTTCGGCACAGAGTTAAGAGCCTCTTTACTGGCCGTTATTATCACGGGGAGGGTCATTATCGAAAGAGTAAGAGAACCCGAAAGTATAGAGGTCCCGAAATTAAGGAGCATTACAAAAAGGCCCACCCCGAAAAGCCCGTATACTATCGAAGGAACTCCGGCAAGATTTATTATGGCGATGTCTATCAGTCTGGTAAGCCAGTTCTCGGAAGCATATTCCGTCAGGTATATAGCCGCGAGTATAGATCGGAAGAGCACACGTCTGAACTCCAGTCACGGCTACATCTCGTA
>CALFCX010000103.1 GCA_937950635.1 uncultured bacterium | reverse complement strand
AATTAAGATGTCCCCGGTAAATGTTTCGGGCCTTCTGACGGATGCTGCCGCTTCAGTTGAAGGATACGATTTCAACTACACATTCCTGACGGTTGGAGTCCCTCATACGGTGATATTTGAAAGTAAAAAACTTGATTCAGAGGACTCCTACAGGAGGGTAGGCAGGGCGATAAGGCTCCGGTCGGACCTTTTCCCGGAGGGATCGAACATCAATTTCGTCTCTCCCAGGGGGAGCTTTGATAAAGGACTTGAAGTGCTTACCTATGAAAGAGGAGTGGAAGACCTTACCCTCTCATGCGGTACCGGCTCTGCTGCAAGCGCGATAGCTGCTTATATGAAAGGCCTTGCCGGTCCCGTGGTGGATGTTTATAACCCCGGGGGGCTCAACAGGATATCGATTTCGAGGGGATCATCAGATACCCTTCTGCCGGAACTTGAGGGCGGCGCAGCATATATAGCCGAGATAGAAGCCTCGGAGGAAGCTTTAGAAAAGTATAATTAAGATGTCGGCCAACAAGGGGACCATAGGTCTTATATTCCTATTTGTCCTTTTCCTGGCTTATATTGGAGGAATAAATGTTATGCCTAAACCATGGTGGCGTGAAACTATAGAAACAGTATTCTGGGCGCTTGTACTTGCCCTGATTCTCAGGACCTTTGTGATCCAGGCCTTCTGGATACCGAGCGGATCAATGATACCGACACTTGAAGTCGGTGATCGCGTGCTGGTTCTAAAATTCTGGTATGCGATGCCAAAAGTTGAGCCGAAAAGAGGGCAGATAGCCGTTTTCAAATATCCTGTAGACCCGAGAAGGGACTTCGTCAAGCGCATAATCGGGCTCCCGGGAGACAATGTCGAAATAAGGAACGGGACAGTATATGTGAATGGCAAAGAGGTTTTTGAACCCTATGTAAAAAACAAGGATACTTTCGACATGCCGTCTCAGACAGTTCCGGAAAAGAGCTATTTATGCCTCGGGGACAACAGACCCAACTCACAGGACGGCAGATTCTGGGGATATGTTCCAAGAAACTTCTTCCGGGGACCGGCGGTCTTCAGGTACTGGCCGCTCAACAGGATAGGACCTATAGAATAATGGGCCGGACAGTATGGTTTCCCGGTCATATGGCGAAGGGCAGGCGACAGCTCCAGGCGCTTGCGGAGAATATTGATCTTATTCTAGAGGTTCGGGACGCCAGGGCTCCGAACCTCTCTTCGTCGCCGCTGCTGAGCATCTTCGCGCCAAAGATAAAGATGTGGGCTATCCTTTCAAAAGCGGACCTGGCGGACCCCGTTGTCACAAAAATGTGGACTGATCATCTGAAGGCTAAAAACCTTCCGGCATGGCCGCTTGACCTTCGAAAGGGAGGACTCAGCCAGATCCGAAAAGAGCTCAGGGAGAAGAAGCCCGCTTTCCGCGATT
>CALFCX010000102.1 GCA_937950635.1 uncultured bacterium | reverse complement strand
GCTGGAATATTTCGGGCAATCCCCCATAATAGTCAGGTCTTCCAGCCTTCTCGAGGACAGTTTCGGCAACGTGTTCGCCGGAAAATACGAAAGCATTTTCTGCGTGAACCAGGGAACACCGGAACAAAGATACAAGAATTTCGAGGAGGCCGTAAAAAGGATCTTTGCCAGCACAATGAGCGATGAGGCCCTTTCCTACAGGCTTGAAAGAGGGCTGGACAAGCACGACGAGCAAATGGCCCTTCTTGTACAAAGGGTATCGGGATCATACAAGGGGCCTTTCTTTTTTCCGGACCTGGCCGGGGTCGGGATATCGTTCAACACGTACGTGTGGGATAAAAGCATCGATCCGGCCGGCGGAATGATGAGGCTTGTTTTCGGGCTCGGAACAAGGGCGGTCAACAGGGTCGAGGATGATTATCCGAGGATCGTATCCCTTGATCAGCCGATGCTTGTGCCCCATTCGGATCGTGACGAGGCCATAGAGAAGTCGCAACACAAACTGGACCTTTTGGACATCTCATCCAATGACCTTGAAACAGTCGATCTGGAAAAAGCCCTTACCCATACTCCGGCGCATGTAGTCGATATCATTACCGCAAGGGATATCCGGCATCCCGCGCTCACCTTCGAAAGGCTTTTCTCGGGAACGGACCTTGCAGTAAAAATACAGAAATTGATGAAAACGCTCGAAACCTCTTACAAGCATCCGGTAGATATAGAATTCACGGCCAACTTCTCCGGGGATTCTTTTAAGATAAACCTTTTACAGTGCAGGCCTCTGCAACAAAAAGACCTGCAACAGGCTGTCTCTATGCCTGCAGAAGCGGAAAAGAACCGGATCCTGCTCAGATCTGACGGCAATTTCATGGGAGGCAATATCTCTCAGGCCATAAGATATGTGATATACGTGGACCCTGAGAAGTACAGCCTGCTCAATCAGCAGGACAAATATGAAACAGCCAGGACCATAGGGAAAATAAACGCTTTCTTAAAAGAGAAGCAAAGTTCTTCCGCAATGCTTCTTGGCCCAGGCAGGTGGGGAACGACAACTCCTTCAATGGGCGTCCCGGTAAGCTTTTACGAGATCAATCATGTGCGCTGCATAGTCGAGATAGCTTTTAAGAGCGGCAATTTGATACCGGAGCTTTCTTTCGGAACCCACATGTTCCAGGACCTGGTTGAAAGCAATATTTTCTACATAGCTCTATTCCCTGATGAAAAGGGCTCTTTCCTGAATGAAGAGATAATCAACAGCTCCCAGGACATACTTGAGCAGATACTGCCGCAGAACAGCAAAAGGCTGAAGGACGTCATAAAGGTGTTAGATTTTCAGAATAAAAAACTTGAACTCATATCGGACATAGCTTCACAGAAAGTCATTTGCCTTTTTTGCGAGGAATAGAACAAAGATATTTGTCAACGAAGTCCGCGGCCCTTCTGCCCTCATAGATGGCCCAAACCACCAAAGAGGCCCCGCGCCTGGCATCTCCTGCAACAAAAATCCCTTTTTTGGAGGTCATATGATCGTCTCCGGAAGAAATATTCCCTCTTTCATCTTTAGCAAGCCCCAGCTCTTCCACTAAGCCGCGGTGTTCCGGATGCACAAACCCCAATGCCAGTATGACCAGATCCGCTTCCAGGACAAATTCGCTGTCCGGGACCTCTTTCATGACCTTACAGCCCTTTTCTTTGTCATGCACTAACTCGACCTTAACGCAGACGACCCTTTCAACCGCTCCGCTTGTTCCTTCGAATCTCTTCGTAAGTATCGACCACTGGCGGTCGGCGCCTTCCTCGTGGCTGGTCGAGGTTTTGAACAACATGGGATATTTCGGCCAGGGCATATCAGGAGTTCTGCATACCGGAGGTTTCGGCATTATCTCTATCTGAGCGACAGAAAGCGCACCCTGTCTGTTGGCGGTGCCGACACAGTCAGACCCGGTATCCCCGCCTCCTATCACCAGGACCCTTTTCCCGCACGCATCTATGATCGGAGAGAATATCTTCTCGCCGGATATCTTCCTGTTCGACTGGCAGAGATAATCCATCGCAAAATGTATGCCTCCGAGAGACCTGCCTTCTATGTTCATGTCCCTTGGTCTTCTGGAACCTATAGCGATACAAACTGCATCGAATTCGGAAAGCAGCTTTTTCGCCGGCATGTCCTCCCCTATTTCCGACCCGGTCTTAAATATCACACCCTCTTTTTTCAGGATATCGAGTCTGCGGTCTATTATTCTCTTATCCAATTTGAAATCCGGGATGCCATACCTTAAGATCCCCCCGGGGTGATCATCTTTCTCAAATACCGTGACTGTATGGCCTGCCTTGTTCAGCTGGTCGGCTGCGGCAAGACCGGCCGGGCCGGAACCGACCACAGCGACCTTTTTCCCTGATCTGTTCTTTATGCGCGCGGGCTTTACGAACCCGTTCTTAAAAGCCTCTTCGATTATTGACAGCTCGTTCTCCCTTATGGTTACCGGATCATCGTTATATCCCAGCACGCACCCGTATTCGCAAAGCGCCGGGCATATTCGGCCCGTTATCTCAGGGAAGTTATTTGTGGATTGGAGCGCTCTATATGCCCTGTCCCATTTTCCCCGGAACATCTCGTCGTTCCACTCAGGTATAAGGTTGCCCAGAGGACAGCTAGAGTGGCAGAAAGGAGTCCCGCAATCCATGCAACGGGAAGCCTGTTCCTCGGACTGATCAACGGTTTTCAGCACGGTTATTTCCTTATAGTCTTTCAACCGCTCTTCGACCGGCCTCATTCTGCAGGTCTGTCTCTTGAATTTTAAAAATCCTTTCGGGTCCGCCATTACAACATCCCTCCGATCAAAAATCGAACGGTTCGTCCGCCTTGGTCTTTCTCGGCTCGATCGCCGCAAGCACTTTTTTATATTCCTCGGGTATCACTTTGACTATTTTTTTCGATTCTTTGTCAAAATCGTCCATTATCTTTTTTGCCACCGGACTTTTCGTATATTTATAATGGTTCTGCAGAAGATAATGCAGGATGGATTCATCCGTTACCGAGCATTTTTCGAGGCTCACAAGCTCTTTGTTGCACTTTGTCCTGAAGGTCCCGTCGGCGCCGTAAACATAGGCGATGCCTCCGGACATGCCTGCTGCAAAATTCCGCCCGGTAGGGCCCAGTATAAGCACCCGGCCTCCTGTCATATATTCACAGCCGTGGTCACCCGCCCCTTCCACAACGGCGTATATGCCTGAATTGCGTATGCAGAAACGTTCGCCTGCTATCCCTCTTATATAAGCCTCTCCGGCGGTCGCGCCGTAGAACGTGGTATTGCCTATGATTATGTTCTTTTGCGGGTCAAAAGAGCTTTTTTTGTCAGGATAAACTATTATCTTCCCTCCGGAAAGACCTTTCCCTACATAATCGTTGGCCTGACCTTCCAGCTCGAAAGTAACCCCCGGCGCCAGAAAAGCACCAAAGCTCTGGCCCGCATCCCCCGTAAACTTTACGGTTATGGTATCGTCAAGCAGACCTTCCTCCCCGTACAAGGAGCAAACTTTTCCGCTAAGCATTGCACCGACCGTTCTATTCACGTTCTTTATCGGGAACTCTATCTTAACGGGAGCTTTTTCTTTTATATTCTGCATGAGCTTGGTTATCAATGAAACGTCGAGCACTTCTTTTATCCCGTGGTCCTGATCAACAGATCTCCTTACCGGGCCCCCGGAAGAACTTTGAGGACGATATAATATCCTGTCGAAATCTATCCCTTTGCTCTTCCAGTCAAGCATGCGCTCGTCAGGTTCCAGCAGATCGGTCCTGCCTACAAGATCATCGATCTTCCTTATGCCGAGAGAGGCCATGATCTTTCTGGCTTCCTCGGCGACAAAATACAGATAATTCTCTATATATTCAGGCTTGCCCGAGAATCTTTTTCTGCATACCTCATCCTGGGTGGCTATTCCAAGGGAGCAATTATTAAGGTGGCAATGCCTGAGAAGGACACATCCCAGAACAACCAGCACCGCCGTGCAAAAACCGAATTCTTCGGCGCCCAAAAGCGCCGCGATCACAACATCCCGTCCGGTCCTCATCTGGCCGTCGGTCTGGAGCCTCACTCTGCTGCGCAAATCGTTCAGAACAAGCGTTTGATGCGCCTCAGACAACCCGAGTTCCCACGGAAGGCCCGCATGTTTTATGGAACTGAGAGGAGAAGCTCCTGTACCTCCGTCACCTCCGGAGATAAGTATCATATCGGCATGCCCCTTGGCTACACCGGCAGCAATTGTTCCTACCCCTATTTCCGAAACAAGCTTTACGCTTATTCTGGCAGACGGGTTAACGTTCTTCAGGTCGAATATGAGCTGCGCCAGATCCTCTATGGAATAAATATCATGATGCGGAGGCGGAGAGATGAGCGTTATCCCCGGGGTCGAATATCTTATCCTGGCGATCACTTTGTCAACTTTATGTCCCGGAAGCTGGCCTCCTTCGCCCGGTTTAGCGCCCTGAGCCATTTTTATCTGTATCTCATCCGCATTTGTCAGATAATTGCACGTTACCCCGAACCTTCCGGAAGCGACCTGTTTTATCGCGCTTCGCACGCTGTCGCCGTTCGGAAGAGGCCTGAACCTTACAGGATCTTCTCCGCCTTCCCCGGTATTGGACTTGCCTCCGAGCCGGTTCATGGCTATCGCGATGGTCTCATGCGCTTCCTTGCTTATTGAACCGAAGCTCATCGCGCCGGTAACGAATCTCTTTACTATTTCCGAGGCGGGTTCTACTTCGTCGATGCCGATCGGCTCGGCTTTTTTGAACCTCAAAAGTGACCTTAAGGTCGCATTATAGCCTTTCTGGTCGTTTATCAGCTTTGAGAACTCCTCGTATTTTTGCGGATCTTTTTTCCTGGCAGCCTGTTGCAAAGTAAATATAGTATCCGGATTCCAAAGATGGGTCTCCCCGTTCTTGCGCCATTGATATACTCCTCCCACATCGGATATATCGTCGCTATCCCCGCAGAAAGCGGCTTCGTGCCGCAGCAGAGTTTCTTTGGATATTTCTTTGAGGCCTGCGCCGCCTATCCTTGAGACCGTCCCTGGAAAATATTTATCTATAAGTTCACTGCCAAGGCCTAATGCTTCAAATATCTGCGCGCCCCGATAGCTCTGGAGCCTGGAAATCCCCATTTTGGAAAGTATCTTCAGCATCCCCTTTTCCACCGACTTAACATAATTGTTATGCGCCGTCTTCTTGTCAAGATCCAGCTCGCCGTCATCTATAAGGGCGTCTATAGTATCAAAAGCGAGGTAAGGGTTCACGCAGCCGGCGCCGTAACCGAACAAGAGGGCGAAATGCATGACCTCTCTCGGTTCTCCGGTCTCCACCAAAAAGCCCGCCTTGGTCCTTTCCCCCTTGCCGGTAAGATAAGAATGAAGTGCCGAAACTGCGAGGAGCGACGGGACCGCAGCTTTGTCCCTGCTTACTCCGCGGTCGGAAAGTATTATAAGAGTGGCGCCTTTTTTTATCGCGGATGAGGCTTCGGAGCATATGCGTTCAACTGCCTTGCGCATGTTCGGGTCCGATACCGGGTCAAAAAGCATTGAGATCGTTCTGGCCCTGAAAGTTCCCGCATCCATTGCCCGGATCTTTTCCATATCATCGTTGGTCAGTATAGGGTTCTTTATTTTCAGTCTCCTGCAGTGATCCGGCGTTTCGTCGAGAAGATTAGACTGAGGACCCACATAGCTGTCGTAAGACATAACGATCTCTTCCCTTATAGGGTCTATCGGAGGATTTGTTACCTGTGCGAACAACTGCTTAAAATAACAGAACAAAAGCTGCGGCCTTTTGGAAAGCACGGCCAACGGAGTATCGTTCCCCATAGAACCGACCGGTTCCTGTCCTTTTTCCGCCATAGGCTTGATCACGATCTTTATGTCTTCTTTTGTATAACCGAAGGCTTTTTGGACATAAACCATATCTGATATCTTTAGGGGTTTTATTGTTTTAGGGGCGGGAATGTCTTTAAGATTGACTATATTGTCTTTGAGCCATTTTGCGTAAGGCTTCCTCGATGAAAGGTCGTCCTTTATTTCCTGATCGTCGATGATGCGCCCGTTCTCGGTGTCTATAAGAAAGACTTTCCCCGGGGTCAGCCTTCCGCTGACGGAGATATTCTCCGGAGATATGTCAAGCACTCCCACTTCCGAGGCAAGCACCACAAGCCCGTCCTTTGTCATCACATATCTGCAGGGACGCAGCCCGTTCCTGTCCAAGATCCCTCCGATGAACCTTCCGTCGGTAAAGGCGACCGCAGCTGGGCCGTCCCACGGCTCGGTTAGGCAAGCGTGATATTCATAGAACGCTTTGTGCTTTTTATCCATCAGCTCGTCTTTCTCCCAGGCGGGCGGGATCAGCATCATCATCGCGTGAGGAAGGTCTCTGCCGCACATGACCAGCATCTCAAGCACGTTATCAAGCGCCGCGGAATCGCTGCCGCCCTCGACGATGACGGGGAATATATTTTTAAGCTTGCCGCCAAGAACGCTGCTTTCCATCATTTTTTCCCTGGCACGCGTCCAGTTAATATTCCCGCGAAGAGTGTTGATCTCTCCGTTATGCGCAAGGAACCTGAAAGGCTGGGCAAGGTCCCAGGTCGGGAAAGTATTCGTGCTGTAACGAGAGTGGACCAGACACAAGGAGCTCTTTATCCTGTTATCGGAAAGCTCCCTATAAAAGCTTTTCAACTGGTGTGGCATCAAAAGGCCCTTGTACACTATGGTCCTTGAAGAAAGCGAAGGAATATAGAAAAACGCTTTTTGCGATATTTTTGAAGCCTTGACCCTGGATTCTATGATCTTCCGTACGATATAAAGACGGGCTTCAAAATTCATTTTTGAGGTTGAAGCATCATCAAGGCCGACAAAAAGCTGTCTTATTACGGGCTCCGTTCTCTTAGCTCCTTCACCTATGCCGGAATTGTCCGTAGAGACATCCCTGAACCCGAGCAGCAAAAGGCCTTCTTCCTTAACAGCTTCTTCTATCAGCTGTTCACAAGCTTTTCTGTCGCCTCTATCCTGAGGCAAGAACACAAAACCCGCGGCATACCGGTCCGTCAAACTTATACCGGACCTCGGGCATTCCGACTTAAAGAAGTCGTGCGGTATCTGTATAAGTATGCCTGCGCCGTCGCCGGTATTTGGGTCGGCACCGGTGGCGCCTCTGTGACTGAGACGATTGAGTATCTCTATTCCTTTTTCTACAATATCATGGCTTTTTTTGCCGTTTATATCGCACACGAAGCCGACGCCGCAATTGTCGTGCTCAAATGCCGGATCATATAAACCCTGTTTTTTCGGTAATCCTGTCATGTTCCCACCCCTATATAAACAAAAAAGAGGATCCAAAAGATCCTCTACAACGAGATTTAAGTGCTATCCGCCCTTGGTATTAACAAATAAGCTCTTATACTCTTATTTTACCTCAATCGGGCTCAACGGTCAACGAACTCCGCCATGAACTCATCCACTGTAGTGGCGCCCAGATCTCCTTTTTCCCTGGACCGGACGGCCACCGAACCGGATTCGACTTCTTTATCACCCACAACAAGCATATAAGGGACCTTTTGCAGCTGCGCTTCTCTTATTTTAAGACCTATTTTCTCGCGGCGTTCATCCGTTTCCACGCGTATATCTTTTTCCCTAAGCTTTTCCGAGACCGAACGGGCATAGTCGTTATGGCGGTCGGCAATTGGCAGTACAATGACCTGTACAGGTGCCAGCCAGAGAGGAAAAGCCCCCGCATAATGCTCTGTGAGCACGCCTATGAACCTCTCCATGCTTCCCAGCACAACCCTGTGTATCATAACTGGCCTGTGATGGGCTCCGTCTTCGCCTATATAGCTTAAATCGAACCTTTCCGGATTATTAAAATCCACCTGGATAGTGGGGCCCTGCCAGAACCGTCCGATGGCGTCTTTCAGCTTTACATCTATTTTAGGGCCGTAGAACACGCCGGCTCCGGGGTCTATTTCATATTTGATCCCTTTGGCTTTCATTGCTTCCTCAAGCGCGAGCGTCGCGTTCTTCCAGTTCTCCTCGGTACCGACAAAACTGTCCGGACGGGTGGCAAGGAACACTTTAAAGTCCTCGAACCCGAATTTGCGTATCATATCGAAGGCGAAATCTATTGTTTTTGATATCTCTTCCTGAAGCTGCTGCGGAGTACAAAATATATGCGCGTCATCCTGGGTGAACCCTCTTACTCTCATGAGGCCATGCAGGACGCCCGATCTTTCGTAACGGTAGACTGTCCCAAGCTCAAAGAATCTTACCGGCATTTCGCGGTAGCTGTTTATCTTTCGCTTAAAAATGAGCACGTGTCCGGGACAATTCATCGGTTTTAGCACGTACTGCTGCTCGTCTATGTTCATGAAGTACATATTCTCTTTGTAGTATCCCGTATGGCCGGAGGTATTCCACAGATCGATCTTGGCGATATGAGGGATCACTACCTGGCTGTAACCCCTGCGGCGGTGTTCTTTTTTAAGAGTATCCTCTATAATCCCGCGCAATACCGCTCCCTTTGGATGATAATAGACCAGTCCCGCTCCTGCTTCTTCGTGATAAATATTGAACAGATCCAGTTCTTTCCCGAGTTTACGATGGTCGCGCTTCTGTGCTTCTTCAAGCTTTTTCAGATATTCATCGAGATCCTTTTTGGACTCAAATGCGGTGCCGTATATCCTCTGTAGCATTGCGTTCTTTTCGTTGCCTCTCCAGTAAGCACCCGCTATCTTTAAAAGCTTGAAAGCTTTGACCTTGCCCGTGGATGCGATATGCGGCCCTCGGCACATATCCATGAAATCCCCGCTCTTGTAGAAAGAAACTTTATCATCCGGTATCTCACCGAGCAATTCAGTTTTGTACTTCTCGCCCTGCTGCTCAAGCATTTGCGCGGCTTTTTCCTTGGGATATTCCACGCGTTCGAATTTCTCGTCTTTTTTTATGATCTCCGCCATCTTTTCTTCTATTTTAGGCAGGTCCTCATCGGTCAAAGCTCGCGGAAGTTCAAAATCGTAGTAAAAACCTTCCTCTATGGAAGGCCCTATGGCAAGTTTCGCGCCCGGGAAAAGCTGTTTCACCGCGGCGGCCATTATATGGGATACGCTATGGCGCAATATTTCGAGATCGTCGTGTTCCATGTTTATATTATACACCCTGTAAAAGTGCTTCCGCTCTCGCCCATTTCTCGGCTTGAAGTATCTGGTTCAAAGTCGGGGTTTTGATGAATTTGTGTTTCTTCATGGTCCGGGCAACTATTTTCGGGATATCCGTGAACTTGATCTTGTCGTTCAGGAACATCTCTACCGCGCTGTCGTTGGCGGCGGACAGCACCGCCGGCATAGTGCCGCCTTTTTTACCGGCTTCGTAAGCAATCCTAAGGCACGGGAATCTATCGGTATCCGGTTTTTCAAAAGTGAATGTCCCGATCTTTGCCAGGTCCAGCGTCCCGTAATTTACCGGACGCCGTTCCGGATAGAAAATAGCGTATTGTATGGCGGTACGCATATCGGGAACTCCCATCTGCGCGAGAACGGACCCGTCCTCGAATTCGACCATGGAATGGATTATGCTCTGGGGATGAACAATCACATCTATCTTTTCATAAGGCACTCCGAACAGATGATGGGCCTCTATCACTTCAAGCCCTTTATTCATAAGGCTGGCGCAGTCAATAGTGATCTTGGGCCCCATGTTCCAGGTGGGATGAGCAAGCGCCTGTTTTGCAGTCACTTTTTCAAGCTGTTTTCTGGAGTATTTCCTAAAAGGCCCGCCGGATGCGGTCAATATCAACCTTTTTATTTTGTTCCCAAAGCTCCCTTGAAGGCATTGGAATATAGCGCTGTGCTCGCTGTCCAGCGGCAAAAGCGGGGCCTGATATTTTCTGGCTAAAGGCATCACGATATCGCCGGCCGCGACTAGTATCTCCTTGCTGGCTATGGCTATTGTTTTGCCTTTTTTTATTGCAGCAATAATAGCTGGAAGTCCGGCGGTACCGACTATGGACATCACAACGATATCGGCTTTTGGATCCGTGGCAAGCTTAATAAGTGCTTCCCCATCGGTGAGCACTTCGGTTCTGTATTTCGAATATGGCGAAATATCGATCCCTTTATCAGCTATCGAAACGGTCTTAGGCCGGAATCTTTTGATCTGTTCTTGAAAAATATCAAGATAACCTTTCGTGGCAAGCGATACAACCTCTATCAAATGAGAAGAGGCAGACACCACATCCAGCGTCTGCCTCCCGATAGAACCCGTTGAGCCTAAAACCGCGATCCTTTTTTTCACTTTTTCAGCCAGCTCATCATTTTTCTGAGCTCGGCACCGACTTTTTCGATCAGATGCTCGGCGCCTTTTTTCTTGAGCGCCAAAAATACCGGCCTGCCGGCCTGGTTCTCGGTTATCCATTCCTTGGCAAAAGACCCTGTTTGGATCCTGTTGAGCACATACTGCATTCTTTGTTTTACGGCTTCGTCTATGATTATAGGCCCGACCGTGAGGTCACCGTATTCAGCCGTATTGCTGATAGCGGCCCTCATGCCCGCTATCCCCTTCTCGTACATGAGATCCACGATCAGCTTCAGTTCGTGCATGCACTCAAAATACGCTATCTCGGGCTGATAACCGGCGTTTACCAGCGTTTCAAAACCGGCCATAACAAGGGCCGTAGCTCCTCCGCAGAGCACCGCCTGTTCACCGAAAAGGTCAGTTTCCGTCTCTTCCTTGAAGGTGGTCTCAAGAACCCCGGCTTTTGTGGCGCCTATCCCCTTAGCATGCGCAAGGGCTATTTCTTTAGCTTTTCCCGAAGCATTCTGATATACCGCTATAAGCGCCGGGACACCGCCGCCTTCGGTATATACTTTCCTGACCAGAGGACCCGGCCCTTTGGGAGCGATCATTATCACGTCGACATCGGCAGGCGGCATGATCTGATGGAAATGTATATTGAACCCGTGTGAGAATACAAGGACTTTGCCTTTTGTAAGGTTCTTCTCTATTGACTCTTTGTATACCTTCGCCTGGAATTCGTCCGGAACAAGTATCTGGATTATATCCGCCGCTTTTGAAGCTTCATCGGCGGACATTACCTTCATCCCGTCTTTTACAGCCCTTTCATAATTGGGCGTCCCAGGAAGTTCGGCGACTATAACGTTCACGCCGCTGTCCTTAAGATTGCTACCCTGCGCTCCGCCCTGGCTGCCATAGCCGATTATCGCTACTGTTTTACCTTTTAATATCCCCAGGTCCGCATCCTTGTCGTAATACATCTTGGCCATCGTTCCTTCTCCTTTTCTTCCTTTATTTTGTTTCCTCAGACCTCGCCAGACTTACTTTCCCCGTCCTGACCATTTCCTTTATCCCGTACTTTTTGAGCATATTTTCGAGGGCGTCTATCTTTTCGGAATCCCCCGTAGCCTCAACTATAAGGGCGTTTTCCCCGAGATCTACTATTTTTGCCCGGAAGATATCAACTATCTGCTGTATCTCGGGACGGGTGGCTTCGTTCGCGGCAACTTTTATCAGAACAAGCTCTCTGTCAACCGCGCTTATATTTGAAAGCTCATAAACCCTTACCACATCTATCAGCTTATAAAGCTGCTTGGTTATCTGTTCGAGTATGTCATCATCTCCGGCTACGACTATGGTCATCCTGGACAGGTTTTCATCCTCAGTGGTCCCCACCGCAAGACTGTGTATGTTATATCCTCTGCGGCTGAAAAGCCCCGAAACACGGGAAAGCACCCCGGGTCTGTTCTCTACTATTACGGCTATCGTATGTTTACGCATATCTTTAGTCCACTATCATTTCGTTTATGGCCTGTCCGGGAGAAACGAACGGGAATACGTTCTCTTCGCGCTCGACTACAAAATCTATAACCGTCGGGCAATCCCTTTTCGCGATGGCTTTTTTCATGACTTTTTCTATCTCCTCGAATTTGTCCACTCTGAAAGCCTGAGCTCCGTAAGCCTGTGCCAGCTTTACAAAATCCGGATTGTCGTCCAGATCGGTATGCGAATACCTTCTTCCGTGCAGAAGTTCCTGCCATTGCCTTACCATGCCAAGGTATTTGTTGTTCAGTATCACAACGATAACAGGGAGCTTGTTGTTCACAAGAGTGTTCAGCTCCTGTATGTTCATCTGTATGCTGCCGTCCCCGGCAATGTTGAGCACTATTTTGTCCGGCATGCCTACCTGAGCCCCCATAGCGGCCGGCAATCCGAACCCCATCGTGCCCAGACCACCGGAAGAAATAAACGTTCTGGGCTGTGAATACTTGTAATACTGCGCGGCCCACATCTGATGCTGGCCCACTTCCGTCACCACTATGGCTTCGCCCTTGGTGATCCTGTATATCTCTTCTATAACGGCCTGGGGTTTCAGCCCTCCGCCGGACTTATAGCACAGAGGATGTTTTTCTTTCCAGGAAAGCACCTGCGCGACCCACTCCGAATGCGGGTCTTTGGCCTTCACATGGTTGTTAAGAGCGGAAAGTACGTTCTTTACATCTCCCACTATCGGCACGTCTACCGACACGTTCTTGCCGATCTCGGCAGGGTCTATATCTATGTGCACTACTTTGGCCTTGGGAGCAAAATGTTCGATCCTTCCAGTTACTCTGTCATCGAACCTTGCGCCTATGGCGATCAAAAGGTCGCATTCGGTCACCGCATAATTGGCATACACCGTACCGTGCATCCCCAGCATGCCCAAAGAAAGCGGGTGAGTTTCCTGGAAAGCGCCTTTCCCCAGAAGAGTTGTAGTAACAGGAGCCGATATCTTTGTAGCCAGTTCGAACACCTCTTTGGAAGCTCCAGAAGCGATCACTCCGCCGCCGGCATAGATCATCGGCTTTTCAGCCTTGTCTATAAGCTTTGCGGCAGCGGCTATCTGTTTCGGATGACCGTGATAGGTCGGCTTGTATGCGGGCATGGATATGGAATCCGGATACTTGAAATCTATTTTTGCTACCTGAAGGTTCTTTGGCAGATCTATCAGTACCGGACCTGGCCTTCCCGTTGAAGCTATATGAAAAGCTTCTTTCACTACATACGGTATCTGCGCGGCATCTTTCACAAGATAATTGTGCTTGGTTATGGGAAGGGTTATCCCTGTAATGTCCACTTCCTGGAAAGAATCCTTTCCGAGGAACGGCGTCCCCACCTGGCCGGTGATCGCGATCATCGGGATAGAATCCATATGGGCATTGGCTATAGCGGTAACAAGATTGGTCGCTCCCGGCCCGCTTGTGGCAAAACACACCCCCACCTTGCCGGTAGCTCTGGCATAGCCGTCCGCGGCATGTCCGGCACCCTGTTCATGGCGCACCAGTATGTGTTTTATGCCTTTTTCGTGGTACATGGCGTCATATAACGGCAGTGTTTGCCCGCCGGGAAGCCCGAAAACAACTTCCACGCCTTCTTTTTTCAGAGATTCGAGTAATGCCTGCGCACCGGTCAGTTCCATTGATAAACCCCTTGATTATATGAATTTTATCAAATTTGGTGTACTATATCAACCTGGGGATATCTGCCGTATTGACATCGACGTGATATAATTGTCCCCGACGCAGATATCGGTTGAAAGGTTGAGAGTGAAATGGCGCCAAAAGAGCAGACAGCTTATTTTTACGGCATTCTGGCCGCATGCAACACCGGCGAAAAGAACACCCGCAAAAGCCTTGAGCTTATAACTAAAGCACTGACTTTGGACGCAAAAACAGCCGTGTTCCTTGAAAAGGTCCGGGATAAAAAATTCAACGAAGCGTATAAGATGATCGGAATAGATGACCCGTCAGGCCTTCTCGATCGGGTTTTCAGATTCGACGGAGAATGTAAGCAATGCGGCAAATGCTGCCGTGATGTCATGCTGTTCTACGAACAGAAGCTTATCGAATCAAAAGAAGAATTCGACGGGGTATGTAAGAAACTTCCGGATTATAAAAGGTTCGTCCCTTCAAAGACAGATCACGGAAGGATACGGTTCGCCTGTGAAAAACTCAATTCCGTAGGACATTGCACGGATTACGAGAACAGGCCGGCCAGCTGCAGTATCTATCCGAATTACGTAACGCCTCACCTGAAAGAAGGCTGCGGCTACAGAATGAAAATAGAACCGGGGCCGATATCAGGAATAAAAGAGATGAACGCTGTAGGGCTGCATCTCTTCAGGGTGGGATTGTATAAAGAATGCATAGACCTCTTCAAAGATATTGAAAAAGCCTTGTAAGCCTCTGGCCTTTACTTCCGGCAATCCTTGCTCTGATATAATCCTTATATGTCATATCCCTCATGGCTGATAAAAAAAGAGCCTAAATCTGCTAATATCAAAAAAATCCGCGCGTTGGTGAACGATGAAAGCATCCATACAGTTTGTGAAAGCGCAAAGTGCCCAAATATAGGCGAATGCTATTCAAAAAACACCGTAACGTTCATGATCCTGGGGAATACCTGCACCAGAAAATGCAGATTTTGCGCTGTATCAAAAGGACCCGCTGAAGCTCCCGACAGAAAAGAACCCTCTAAGATAGCCGCTGCCGCGGAGAAATTAGGATTAAAGTACGTGGTCATAACATCCGTAACCAGGGACGACCTGCCGGACGGAGGAGCGGCACACTTTTCCGAAACTATAAAAAGCGTAAAAAACGCTCCTTTAAAGCCAAAAACAGAGGTTTTGATCCCCGATCTTCAAGGGTCGGAACAAAGTCTCGCCGTTGTGGTCAACGCCCGACCGGATGTTTTGAACCACAATCTTGAGACGGTACAGCGGCTTTATGCTCAGATACGTCCGCAGGCGGATTATAAAAGGTCGCTAAATGTGCTAAAAACAGCCAAAAAACTGAACAACTCCCTTTACACCAAGAGCGGAATCATGGTAGGATTAGGTGAAAAGCGGGAAGAAGTGATCTCCCTTATGGAAGATCTCCGTAAGGCTGATTGCGATATCCTGACCATCGGACAGTATATTCGTCCCTCAAAAGACCAGGTTGAAGTAGCGGAGTTCGTCAAACCCGAGATATTTGAGGGATATGAACAGGCCGGTAGAAAATTAGGATTTAAAAAAGTTTTTTCCGGTCCTTTTGTCCGAAGTTCTTACAAAGCGAGTGAAATATATGTTTGAATTCCAAGAAGCAAAGAGGCTCAGTACGCTCCCCACATATGTTTTTGATACCACCGACAGGCTGAAAAGCGAAGAAAAAGCAAAAGGGACCGATCTTATAGACCTTAGCATGGCCAGTCCCGATCTGCCCACCCCGGCTCCCGCAATAGAAGCGATGAAAAAAGCTCTTGACGAACCGGTCAATCACAGATATCCGAGCTTTGACGGACTTCCGGAATTCAGGCAGGCCGTGGAAAAATGGTGCCACGAACAATATAACATTCACCTTGACCATAACAGGGAGATCCTTCCGCTGATAGGCTCGAAAGAAGGCATTGTGCATCTTACGTTCGCATTGATAGATCCCGGAGATACTACATTGGTCCCGCTGCCGGCGTATCCCGCACACTTCAGAGCCACAATGCTGGCAGGCGGAACTTCGATAGTAATGCCTACAAGCGCAAAGACCGGATATCTTCCGGATTTTTCGACCATAGACGGCGCGATAGCCGACAAAGCAAAACTCATGTTCCTGAGTTATCCGACGAACCCGACCGGAGCCGTGGCTTCAAGGGAATTCTTTGAAAAAGCGGTGGACTTCTGCAAAAAGCACGAGATAATCCTTGTCCACGACTTTGCTTACGCGGAAATATATTTCGACGGCAACAAGCCGATGAGCATAATGGAGATCCCGGGAGCCAAGGACATAGCCATAGAATTCCACACTCTCTCGAAAACATTCAGCATGGCAGGATGGAGAATTGGTTTCGTGGTCGGCAACCATCAGCTGATACAAACCCTGAGGAAGATGAAGACAAACCTTGATTACGGACTCTTTTCCGCCACCCAAAAGGCCGGCATTGCCGCCATGAACATGGAAAAAGGATATCTTGAGGCCCTGAGGAAGGAATATCAGGAAAGAAGGAATGCGGTAGTAGAAGGACTCAAAAGCCTGGGATGGAAAATAGAAAAACCGAAAGCTTCCATGTACGTTTGGGTGGAAGTCCCGAGGGGCTTTACTTCCATGAACTTTTTCCTTGAGCTGCTGAAAAAGGCCGGTGTCGTAGTTTCTCCGGGGTTCGGATTCGGCGACCTCGGGGAAGGATATGTCAGGATAGCCCTTATCGACTCCGTAAAAAGGATCGAAGAGGCAATAAGCCGGATGGAAAAGGCAGGTATAAGGTACAAAAATGGCAACTAAAGAAGACAAGGATAAACGCCCGATAGTAGCCGTTACCATGGGTGATCCGGCCGGCATAGGGCCCGAAATAATAATAAAAGCCCTTTCACTTGCAGAGCTCTCGCGCCTCAGCCGTCCCGTGGTGATAGGCGATGCCCGTGTCATGAAGAACGCCATGCAATACTCCAAAGCATCGCCGGTAGCACTGAAAGAGATAAAGAGACTGGATGAGGGGGATTTCAGGACCGGGATAAATAATATCCTGGATATGGACAATGTGGATTCAAAGCTCAAGATCGGCAAGGTTTCCGTGGAGGCCGGCAGAGCCGCGGTAAAATATGTCGAAAGAGCGATCGACCTGGCAATGGATAAAAAGGTTGATGCGATCGCTACCGGGCCCATCAACAAGGAGGCCATCAACAAAGCCGGTTTCAGGTTCGACGGGCACACGGAACTTCTTGCCAAGAGGACCGGCGCAAAGAACAGCGCGATGATGTTCCTTTCGGACTCTATAAGAGTGATGCTGGTCACGACGCATCTTCCGCTGTCCCAGGTGGCAAAAGAGATAGACAAGAAGAAGATACTTAATATCATCAAACTTGCCGACAAAGAACTGACGGAACTTTTGGGAAAAAAACCCAGGATCGGCGTTGCGGGGCTGAACCCGCACGCGGGAGAAAGCGGAATATTCGGGTCCGAAGAAGAAAAGATAATTTCTCCGGCGGTCGAAGAAGCCAAGAAACTCGGGATAAACGTAAAAGGCCCGGTATCTGCGGACGCGATATTCTATCTGGCCAATCTGAACATGTTCGACATAGTGATCGCCATGTACCATGATCAGGGACTGATACCGATAAAGCTGCTCTCGTTCAACAAATCGGTCAATGTGACCGTGGGCCTGCCCATAATCAGGACTTCCGTGGACCACGGCACCGGCTTTGATATCGCCGGCAAGGGATGGGCAAATCCCAGCAGCATGATACAGGCCATCAAGGTCGCGGCTATGATGGCAATGAAGAAGAAAGCAAAGTAGTTTAGAGCATCTTCTGTAAGGGCGGATTTTAAACCCGCCTCCGACAATCAACAATATGAACGAATCCATATCCCAACAGACAAAATCCCTTCTTCTTAAGCACGGCTTCCATCTGAAGAAGTCTCTCGGGCAAAATCTCTTGATAGATCCGGGCAGCCTGAACAGGATAATAGGATCGGCAGGCATATCAGAAAAAGACATAATACTTGAGATCGGGACCGGCACCGGCATTTTAACGAAAGAACTCGCTAAAAAAGCGAAAAGGGTCATATCCTGCGAAATAGACAAAAGGATATTCGAGATCGCAAATGAATATCTGGCGGGGATCGATAATGTCGAATTAAGAAATGAGGACTTTCTTAAAACGGATATCCCAGCGGCAATTCATAGACTTCCGCTCCCGATAAAGGTCATTGCCAACGTCCCCTATTACATCACGACCCCTATAATCGAAAAACTACTTAAGCACAAAGAACTATTATCTGAAGTGATACTTACCGTCCAGCGGGAGTTCGCGGAAAGGATGGCGGCAAAACCTGGGACTAAGGATTACGGAAGTTTTTCTGTCTTTGTGAACTACTATACCGAACCAAATATCTTGTTCAATATACCAAGATCTGCCTTTCTACCACAGCCGGACGTGGGTTCCGCCGTTATATCGCTTGCCGTCAGGAAAAGTCCGGCAGTCGCAGTAAAGGACGAGAAAGTATTCTTTGAGATCGTCAGAGCAGCTTTTAACCAGAGACGAAAAACCCTCAAGAAAGCCCTCAGCGCCAAATTCCGTCCCGAGATCATAGAAAACGCACTGTCAAAATCCGGCATTGACGGGAAACGTCGCGGGGAAACGCTTTCGATAGAAGAATTTGCGAAGATAAGCGATCGTTTTTGAACGCCCTCTAACCGGGATGCTCACTTAAATATCACGATATATAAGTATAGGGGGGGTATATCAACAATGCGAACCGCGACTATCCAAGTGGACCGAAGGATAACATCCGGCAGATTCTTGATAGGAGAAGCAACCCAAAATTCCCAATTGCGCTACCGCCGTCTTATGCCCGGAATAACGCTCGGTCAAGCCGTAAGCAGGTTGACGAGTTCACAGTCAAGATCTATAAGGGATACCATTAAAAGCCGGCTCATCGAAGGCGATTTTGGATCCGGAGAAATATACTCCTATGCGCTCTCCGGCCTGGAAAATATTATTGATTGCAGGAATGGGGGGGTGCGAAACCAATTCCTGAACAATCCTCTTCATGACAGAGATGCTACGAACGCTCTTATCGGAAGGATATGCGATCCCGAGCAATCTTTCGGCAGGATCTGGGAATTCAGCGGAGAGGATATCGGAGGCGCCACAGATATGGGAATACCGGACAATCCCGAACTGCTAAAGACCTTGCAATGGATGAACGATGATTTAATCAGAAGATGCAACAGAACCTTTGTCTTGGAATGGGAAGGAAGCAAAGATCCTGTAGGCGCAAAGCTCTTGGATCATGTTGTCATGTACTTAGACCATGGAAATGTTTACGGGATCCCACACCGCAAATATTTGATCGACCAACATATCCAACCGGACATTTTCGGATACTACAGGGTCCTGACCAGGGACGGCGGACCTTCTGGGATGCTGCAGCGAATAGCCGTCTTTATTGATGAATTCATGCCGGCAAGACGGGTTCCATTTCCGGGAGGGCAATAAGATCTGGAGCTTAGGCAATCGTTGTTTGCCTATCCGATAAAGGTTCGCATTATTTCGTTATTGCCGGGATCCACTCTGCCAGTTTGTTGTAAATGGCATCCCTGACCATTCTTGTTCTTTCCATTATTTCATCGTCGTTGCCGCCAAATCCGGAAGGATCGTCAAAACCCCAATGGATCTGCTTTTGGGCTCCCGGAAAGATCGGACATCTTTGACCGCTTGCTTCGTCGCAGACAGTTATCACATGATCGAATTTCCTGCCTGACTTATAGATATCGAACACGCTCTTTGTGGTATTTTTAGAAATATCTATGTTTTTCTCCGCCATTGCCCTGACCACATAGGGATTCAGCTTCCCGGGCTCGAACCCGGCGCTTTCGGCCGAGATCCTGCCCTTCCCCAGCAGATCGGCAAAGGCTTCCGCCATCTGGCTCCGAGCGCTGTTGTGGATGCAGACAAACAGAACCTTTACGGGCGGGCATTTATGCCTTATGATCTTTGCCTCTACCATGTAAACGACATCCTCAGCGATGTTCATCGCGTGGTCGCATATGCGCTCAAGATATCTGGCGATCAAAAGCAGCGGAATGGCTCTCAATGTGACCTTGCTGTCCTTCTCGATCATTTCCGTCAGCTCATCGCAGATAAGATCGCGCAGGCGATCTGCTTCTTTCTCAAGCTCATTTATACCGGACAACCCGGAAACATCCCGCTTCACAAAAGAATCGAGGCTCATCGATATCATTCTTTGGGCAATATCCGCCAGCTTCGGTGTGTCGATCAGAGGCTTGAGGAGCGGCATTTTTATAAGTTCAAGGTTCTTCTGTGAAATATCAACGGCCAGGTCGCCTATCCTCTCAAGGTCCGTGGTGATCTTCATGGCGGTGGTGATGAACCTGAGATCGGAAGCGACCGGCTGTTTGGTAGCAAGCAGTTCGATGCACTTTTCATCTATCTCGTTCTCCAGGCAATCAGTCTCTTTGTCCTTTGATATCACCCTTCTGGCAAGCGTCTCATCCCTTTCCTTGAGGGCCCGGATGCTTTCTGCTATGCCCCTTTCCGCCATGCCACCCATCTTAAGGATCAGTTCATTCAGTTCGGCCAGTTCCGCATCAAAAATCCTTTCGTTCATTATCCGAACCTCCCCGTAATATAATCTTCAGTTCTCTTATCCGAAGGCGCTGTGAATATCTTTTTTGTGACATCAAACTCTATCAGTTCACCCAGAAGAAAAAAACCGGTATAGTCCGCCACGCGCGCCGCCTGCTGCATATTGTGAGTAACTATCACTATAGTCAGCTTGCTTTTAAGTTCGGCGATCAATTCTTCTATTTTTGCCGTGGAGATCGGGTCCAGGGCCGAGCATGGCTCGTCCAGAAGGATCACTTCCGGTTCTACAGCGAGAGCTCTGGCTATGCAAAGTCTTTGCTGCTGCCCTCCGGAAAGTCCTATTCCGGGACAATAAAGAATATCTTTGACCTCTTCCCAAAGCGCGGCCTTTTTAAGGCTGTGTTCAACAGCCGCGTCCAGCTCCGCCCTGTTCTTGATCCCGTTCAATCTAAGGCCTGCGGCAACATTGTCGTATATGGACATGGTAGGGAACGGCGTGGGTTTCTGAAAGACCATGCCCACCCTCCTTCTGATATTTACGGGGTCTATCAACGGATCGCTTATGACTTCACCGTCCAAAATTATCTCTCCGGACATCGTAGCTTCGTTTATCGTCTCGTGCATGCGGTTAATGCATCTGATAAAGGTCGATTTCCCGCAGCCGGAAGGTCCTATCACGGCAGTTACTTTGTTCTCCGCGACAACGGCATTAACGTTCATAAGCGCCTGTTTCTTGCCGAACCACGCGTTCAGATTTTTAACGGAGATCTTCTTTTTATCCATATGTCACCCTTTTCGAGAATTTTCTGACCGTGATGGTCACCAAAAGAACCATCGCTACAAGCACGAGAGAGCCCGCCCAGGCCATGTTATTCCATTCTTCAAAAGGCGCGATGGCATAGTTGTATATCTGCACGGTCATCGAAGCCGTGGGCTGGTCTACGGCAAAGTTCCAATACAAGCTGCTGAACGCGGTAAAAAGCAAAGGCGCGGTCTCGCCGGAAGCCCTGGCTATCGCAAGCATCACTCCCGTGAATATGCCGTTCCAGGCGGAGCGGAGCACAATGCTCCACGAGACTCTCCATTCCGGTATCCCCAAAGCCAGTGCCGATTCTTTTAGCGTGCGTGGGACCATTCTCACCATCTCTTCAGTCGCTCTTGT
>CALFCX010000101.1 GCA_937950635.1 uncultured bacterium | reverse complement strand
GCAAGACTGCGAGCAGGCTTTTTAGGGAATCCGATATCCTTATTTCAGCCTCTTATTTCTCCCGTACCGCTTTTTTCAGGTTGAATCCGGCGACGAAAACAGGACATCTGGTCGCGCCTATCTCCATTTGTTGTCCCGTTCTCGGGTTCCTTCCCACCCTTCCTTTTCGCGTCTTGACCACGAAATTTCCGAAGCCTACAAGCCGGACCTTTTCGCCCTTAGCGAGCGCTTCTGTTATCATTTCCACCGCGGAATCGACTATGCGTTCCATGTCGACCTTTGTCCAGCCGAATTTCTCGGCCAGCTTTTCCGCAAGCTCTTTTTGGTTCATGTGCGTTCTCTCCCTTTTTTAGGGCTTATTTTTCGGTCCCGAAACAGTCGCATTTTTTCTTCAGGAGCTCCCATTTGCGGTCAACATCTGCCTGAAGCTCTTCGAGTAATTTCTGGTTTTCCGGTTTGAACAGATGTCTGAACCTGTTCTGAGGTTTTAAGAATTCCGCCAAAGGCTTCTTTTCTTTCGGTGTGTACGAAAGAGTGTATTTTCCGTTCTCCACCTCATATAAGGGCCAGAAACAAGTATCCGCCGCCAGTTTGCCGAGTTCTATTGTAAGGTCCATGCGATAACCCCATCCAAGCTGACAGGGCTGCAGAACGTTGATGAACTTAGGCCCTTTTATTGACATGGCTTTTTCCACTTTTTTGGTAAGGTCCCGCCAGTCCCCAACTATGGTTTGCGCTGCGTAGGGTATATTGTGGGCTACCATGCATTCGGTAAGGTCTTTTCTTGTCATTACCTTCCCCTGCTTTACTTTGCCGGCCGGTTCTGTGGTGGTACTTGCGCCCCTTGGAGTGGCGCCGGACCTTTGTACGGATGTGTTCATGTAAGCTTGGTTGTCGTAGCATATATAGAGCATGTCGTGGCCTCGTTCCATCGCTCCGGATAACGACTGGAAGCCTATATCATAGGTCCCTCCGTCACCGCCGAAAGCGATGAATTTTGTGTCACCTGTTATTTTTCCTTGTTTTTTAAGTGATGTGTAGGCGGCTTCCACCCCTGACATGGTAGCTGCCGAGTTCTCGAACGCACTGTGCAGGAACGGCACTTTCCAGGCGCTGTAAGGGAATATTGTGGTGGAAACCTCAAGGCATCCGGTGGCACTTACCACCACAACAGGTTCTTTTACGGCCATGAGCGCCTGTCTTACTATTATAGGAGCGCCGCAGCCCGGGCACATGCGGTGTCCTCCGGTAAGACGGTCTTCTCTTACAGCAAGTTCTTTAAGTGTTGCCATTTATCTGACTCCTTTGTATTGTACTGCTTCTTTTATCTTGCCTGACGAGGCTGTATGTTTAAGTTCATCGAAAATCTCTATTATCTGGGAGTGAGTGATCTCTCTTCCGCCGAGCCCGGTTATATAATCGATCACCAGGGGCCTTTGCTTTTTATCGTAAAGGCAGCTTTTTATCTCGTCGTACAATGGGCCGCCTTTTGCGGCGAATCCGTCGCATTTTTCGACGACAGCCACGGCTTTCAGATGTTCCAGAGCCGCCGCGATCTCTTCATCAGGGAAAGGCCTGTACACGCGGATCTTGAGAAGCCCTATCTTTACGCCTTTTTCCCTGTATTCGTCTATCACGGCTTTTGCGGACCCGGCAAACGAGCCGAGGCAGACTATAGCCATTTCGGCATCGTCCAATTTGTATTTTTCGAAGAAGCCGTATTCTCTGCCGAATTTCTTCCCGAAATCTTTTCCGATTTCAAGGATTATATCTTTTGAGGTTTTCATCGCTTCGGCGACCTGTCTTTTGTGCTCGAAATAATAATTCTGTAGGTCAAGCGCTCCGAGAGTTATCGGATTCGAAGTATCCAAAAGCTTTGTGTATGCGGGGAATTTGCCGATGTATTCCTTTACTGTGCCGTCATCAAGAATCTCGATCTTTTCCAGACAATGGCTGATTATGAATCCGTCTGTGGTGACCATGGCGGGAAGCTTTACTTTGGGATGTTCTGCTATCTTCACGGCCTGGAGCATATTGTCATATGCTTCCTGGCTGTTTTCGGAAAAGATCTGTATCCATCCGAAATCCCTTGCGGCGAACGTGTCGCTGTGGTCGTTGTGTATGTTGATGGGGCCGCTGAGCGCTCTGTTGACCTCCGGCATTACTATAGGCAATCTGAGAGCGGAAGCGATCGGGAGCATTTCGTACATAAGAGCCAATCCCTGTGATGAGGTTCCTGTCATTGCCCTTGCCCCGGCCGCCGAGGCTGCTATTGTCGCGCTCATTGCGCTGTGCTCGCTTTCAACAGGGACGTATACCGTATCTACCAATCCGTCGGCCACGAACTGGGAAAATATCATTACTATTTCAGTAGCCGGCGTTATGGGATAAGCGGCCACTACATCCGGGTTGATCTGGCGCATTGCCTCGGCCATTGCTTCATTCCCTGTTTTTGCGACGACCTGAACCATTTAATTTCTCCCTTCGATATTGATGAAAAATATTATCTTTCGCTGACCATCTTTATGGCTTTTACCGGCTTTACCGGGCAGACATTTTCGCATATTCCGCAGCCTTTGCAATAGTTGTAATCTATTTCTATGACTTTCCCGTCCTTTACTTTTACGGCGCTGTCCGGGCAATAGATATAGCAGAACAGGCAGTTTATGCAGGTTTTATCGTCCTTGATCGGTCTCTTGGAGCGCCAGTCGCCGGTATGGAAATCGGCCGCTGTACCGGCTTTCAACGCATCTCCTTCCGGCAGTTCTTTCCAGCCAAGCTCTTGTGCCATCTTATTCCCCTTTCACTTCTTCAAAAGATCTTTTTACGGCGTTCAGATTCCCGTCTATGACCTCGGGTTTTGAAGCGAATTTTTTGGAAAGTTTTTTCTTGAGGTCTTCCATCATATGCGAGAAATCGAGCAGTCCGGAAGCTTTTATGAGGGCGCCGAGCATCGGAGTGTTAGGGATATCTTTTCCGATGGTTTCTTTTGATATTTTTGAGGCATCGACGACAAAGATCTTACCGCCTTTGAACTTTGTTTTTGTCCTTATGTCCGCGGCCGATCCGGATGTGTTCACTATCAAGATGCCTTTTTCGGAAAGACCTTTTGTCACGTCTATGGTGCCTATAAGAGTGGGGTCGAGTACCAGTACTATGTCAGGCTCAGTTATCCCGTAATGTATGGTTATGGGTTCTGAACTTATCCTGTTGAACGAAGCGACCGGGGCTCCCATTCTTTCCGGACCGTATTCCGGGAAAGCCTGAATATGTTTGCCGAGGCTCATTGCCGCGTCCCCAAGCAGAAGAGCGGCTGTTTTTGCCCCCTGGCCTCCGCGCCCATGCCATCTGATCTCGGTGATCTTTTTCATCTACACGGTCCACCTTTCTATTATTGTCATGATCTTAGGACCTAGGGCCATTTGTAATAATATCACCAAAAAAGCCGTTATGAAAGAGGCTGAAAGCGCTTTTTTTCTCGAAATTCCGTAAATTTTCCTTATAGCTATGCTCCATAATCCCCACAGGTATATTATCGTGATCGTGAACAAAAGTCCTGCCCCGATATTAAGGTTCTGCCTTGATATAAGCCCGTACCTTGCTGCCGCGGCGATCACCGGCATCAGCGAAAAAGGGATGATCACAGCTCCGCAGTAAAAGGAAGCTCTTATCATGTCGCTAAGCTTCCCGACACCTCCGAATTTGCCTGCAATATAGTGCAATAATAGGGAGAGCAGGAGTGATAAGGAAAATAGTGCCGCGATGATCATAGGGCCCGCTATAATTAATACCATGGCAAAGAACATGAAGCAGAAGAAGGCGAATAAGGGTATTATTATAGCCAATTTTGGCCCGTTGATGCCGGTAAGCACCACGGATACCATGGGATATATGGCCGCCATGAACAGGAAGGCTGAAATAAGCAAAGAGAATACCCAGCAATTCAAAAGAAGGAATGTGACCGGCTTATCCTTTAACGGCCCTTTTTCCATAGTGGTAAAAAAGTATATCGGCCTGAAAAGGACCTTTGTCAAAGTGTCTTTATACCAGTCGAACGTTCCTTGATTCATAGAGAAGCCCTCCCTTCGAGAGATTTGAGTATTGTTGCTTCGTCCGCAAAATCCATATCACAGCCTATCGGAAGGCCGTATGCTATGCGTGTGAGCTTTATTCCCAGAGGTTTTATCAGTTTCGTTAGATAGAAAACGGTGGTTTCGCTCTCTGTCGTGGGGTTGAGCGCAAGGATCACTTCTTCCGTCCCATCCTTCAGCCTGCGGATCAATTCTTTTATTCTCAGATTGTCCGGTCCGATACCGTCCAAAGGAGATATAACACCTCCAAGTATATGGTAAACTCCTTTGTACTCATTGGTCCTTTCTATGGCTATCAGGTCTTTAGGGTCGGACACAACGCATACGGTCTTTTTGCTCCTGTTTGGATCAGAGCAAATTGAACAAGGATCGCTTACCGTGAGATTGTAGCAAACCGAACAGTACTTAACGCCTTTTTTTACCTGTAAGAGCGCCGATCTTAAGCTCTCTATCTCTTCTTCGGTTACGCCCAGAACATAAAATGCCAGGCGCTGGGCCGATTTCGGGCCTATTCCGGGCATTTTCTTGAACTCCTCTATGAGGTCGTTCACTGGCTGTGGATAAAAAGGCATTTTTATGTTTTTCTTATAATCCGGGGAGTTTAAGACTGTCCGCTATGGATTTTACTTTGCTCTGGCTGACGGCCTGAGCTTTTTCTATTGCCTCCGCGAGAGCCGTTTTTATCAGCTCGGAGAGCTGTTTCGCGTCATTGAGCGGGGCCAAGGACGGGTCTATTTCCAGGTCCAAAAGCTTGAATTGCCCGTTCATTTTTATCTTTACGGCCCCTCTGCCGGCCCCGGTAGTTATTATTTCCTTAGCCAGCTCGCTTGCGCTCTGCTTTATATCCTTTTGTATCTGGTAAAGTCTTCCCATCATTTCCCCTATTTCACCCACTCCAGTTCTCCTTTCGTTTTTAAGAAACGACCGTTCCGTCGAATATCTCTTCTATGTCCGAGACCGAAACGGCCGCCGGCTCCTGTTTCGCCGGAGGCGTTTTTACATCGCTTATTATACAGGAGATGGATATGTTCTTGCCGGTCATTCCGCTTATGCATTCTTCCAGCAGCAGCCTGTTTTTAGGCTCTTCTATCCTGGATTTGTGGAACGTATATCCTTTTTTAAAGCTGATTATGAGCCTGTTATTCTTATCCAGCTCTATAGGTTCCGCTTCATGCAGAGAAACATAACCGAAGGGACTTTTGCTTTTCATCTTTTCAAGTATATTTCCCCATCCCGATCTTATTGAAGAAAAAACACCGTTTTCCGCTTTCTTTTCGGTTATCGGGGCTGGTTTTAAATCAGCCTTTACGGGGACATCAAGCGGCCCTGCGGTATCCGTGCAAAGCTCTATAAGAGCCATTTCCAGGAGCATTCTCGGAGCCCTTACCCATTTCATTTCGGCATCGGCCGATGAAAGCTTCTTTACCGCGAATTTTAGTTTTTCAAGGCCTGCCTTTTCGCTGTCGGCCTTTAATGCTTCACGCTGGGCCTTCGGGATCTCCAGTATTTCATCGCTGCCTATTTTGGACAGGACAAGGTTCCTGAAATGCCATAGAAGGTCTTTTGTAAGTTGAGGGACAGCCACCCCGGACAGTACGGCCTTGTCGACCAGGAGGATAGCTTCTTTTTCTGAGCCGTTCAGGATCGCGTTGCCGAGATCGAACAGGAATTGAGGTTCCGAGGTGCCAAGTACTTCTGCTACATTATCGGCTTTTATCGTATCTCCGCAGTATGAGGACAGCTGATCTATAAGAGAGAGCGCATCGCGCAGGGACCCTTCGGACGCCCTTGCGATGCTCTCAAGAGCCTCATCTTCTATCTTTATCTTCTCTTTCTTTGCTATTTCCTTCAGATGCTCAACGACCTTATCCGCCGAGATCCTGCCGAAATCGAACCTCTGGCATCTTGAAGATATTGTCACCGGCACTTTCTGAGGCTCTGTTGTCGCGAGTATGAATACCGTATCTGAAGGAGGCTCTTCAAGGGTTTTGAGCAGAGCATTGAACGCTTCCGGGCTCAGCATGTGAACTTCGTCTATTATATATACCTTGTAAAGGCCTTCTACCGGCTTGTAAGCTATCTTATCCCTCAGATCCCTTATATCATCTATGCCTCTGTTGGACGCGGCGTCTATCTCTATCACATTAACTGCATGCCCGTTGGTTATTTTTATGCACTGGTCGCATTTGCCGCACGGGTTGGTGCCTTTTCTGGCAGCGCAATTTAGGGCCTTCGCGAATATCCTTGCCGTGGATGTTTTTCCTGTTCCTCTCGGCCCGGTGAAAAGATAGGCATGAGCGATCCTGTTATTCTTTATGGCGTTCTTAAGAGTGGAGATTATGGGCTCCTGCCCTATTATTTCATCAAAATCCTGTGAACGGTATTTTCTGTAAAGCGAAATATGGGTCATTTTTAACTCCTGTACAAACGCGGGACCCTCTTACCTATGCCGCACACCACCTCATAAGTAATGGTCCCGTCAAGCCTGGCGATATCCCCGGCCGTTATGGTCTCGTTCCCGTCGCTTCCTATAAGCACCGCTTCGTCGCCCACATTTATTTTATCAGAACCGACCTCGATCATGGTCATATCCATCGTTACATTTCCCACTATTGGATATTTTTTGCCCTTTATTATCACGGAACCTTTATTGGAAAGGCTTCTTGAAAGCCCGTCCGCGTATCCGACCGGCAGGGTCGCTATTTTTGTCTTCCTGCCGGTATAGTATGAAGCTCCGTAGCTTATCGATGTGTGTTCCGGGACCTCTTTTATATACAGTACTTTTGTTTTGAACGAAAGTACCGGCTCTATTTTTGGCATATTTCCGGGGTTGTCGAACGGAGGCAATCCGTAAAGACATATGCCTATCCTTACCATGTTAAGCCTGGTCTGCGGAAAGTTGATCATGGCGGCGCTGTTGGCCGCATGGACCAGCGGCGGCTTTATGCCTGAGGATGCCAATGCAGAAACGATCTTGTTGAATTTTTCGAACTGTTCCGCTGTAAAGCCGCTTTTCAGGTCATCGGCCTTGGCGAAATGCGTGAAAATCCCCTCAAGCTCTATTCCCGGAAGGGAAAAGATCTTTTCCGTCAATTCTACGGCCTTGTCCGGAAGTACGCCGATCCGGGACATTCCGGTATCTATTTTTATATGGACCTTTGCTTTGGTCTTCCTATGAACGGCTATATCCGACAAAAGCTGGGCAAGCTCCGGTGTGTACACGGTTTGGGTTATGTTAGCGTCCAGGACCCTTTCTATGTGCGCGTGGTTGGTTTCGCTCAATATAAGGATCGGGGAATTCACGGACGAAGATCTTAGCTCAAGAGCTTCTCCCAGGGAAGCCACTCCGAAGTAATCGGCTCCGGCTGTTTCCGCGGCTTTTGCTATCTCCACCGAGCCGTGCCCGTAAGCGTTCGCCTTTACAATGGCCATGAGCTTTACCGACTCAGAAAGCGTCTTTTTGATCTCCGCGACGTTCTTTCTTACTTTGTTAAGGTCTATCTCGGCGTATGTAGGCCTGAATGGTTCCATTGGTCATCCTTTCGGCAGGGTGAATGTGAACTTTGTACCCTTGCCGTATCCCTGGCTGTATACTTTGATACTGCCTCCGTGCGCTTCCACTATTTCTTTTGCTATGCTGAGACCCAGCCCGACCCCGGTCTGGTATTTTAGCAGCGGGTCATGTATCTGATAGAACTTCTCAAATATCCTGTCTATTTGCGATCCGTCTATTCCTATGCCGTTATCTTCAACGGAAACAGTTATTTCGGATTCCTTTTCCGCCGCGGAAACTGTTATCTGCCCTTCATTATTGCTGTATTTTATGGCGTTCTCCACCAGGTTCAGCAGCACCCTGTATAGCTTGTTATAGTCGCCGCGCACCGTTGCCGACGACAAAGATCCCGGCATCAACTTATCCATGGATATTTTTTTATCCTCCGCCTGCGGCCTGATGTTGAAAAGCACCTCGTCGATCAATTTTGACAGATCTATCGGGGACAGCTCAAGGTTCATGCTTTTTTCCTGGGTGCTTACGGCATCGAACAATTCGGAGATGAGAAGCGCCAATCTTTCGGAATTGTTCTTTGCGATGTTCAAGAACTTTTCCTGGTTGGGAGTTACTTCGCCAACCAATCTCTTAAGGATTATCTTTATGGACTCTTTTATCGATGTAAGAGGTGTTTTCAGTTCGTGGGACATTTTTGAAAGGAAGTCGCTTTTTGCTTCTTCCAGTTTTTTAAGCCTTATCGCCGTTTCTCTTTCTATGCCGTACATCCTCGCATTATGGATCGCCGTTGCGGCCTGGTCGGCGAAAGTGGTAAGCAGCTGCCTATCGTCTTCCGTTATCGGTTTTTTTGATATCAGATTGTCCACTGCTATCATGCCTATGGTCACGCCCCTGGCTTTCATCGGGACGACCACGTTCTGCCCCACCCCGGGCACCATGTATTTTTTCTGGCTTGGCGGCAAAGCGTTGTCCGCATCTTCGGTGAAGAAATACTCCAGTTCCCCTTTGGCTATCTTTGCAAAGTTGTTGTCGTTCTCGTCCATAGAATAGACCTGATTGTCTATGTTCTCTTGTTTTCCCCATTTGTCTATGCCGAGGCGTCCTCTGATGATATTGTGCTGCTCGTCTATTTCAAATATCCCTACTCTGTCGAAGCCGAGGCCTTCCTGTACCCCTTTTACTATGTAAGAAAGGATCTTTTCCAGCTCTATGTCAGATGAAATCAGCCTGTGGGTGTTGTAAAGTATCTCAAGCTGAGAATATTTTCTTTTAAGTTCGGATGATCCGTCGGTCATTTTGCTCTGGAGATCTTCGTTGAGCCTGTTCACTCTCTCATATAAAGATGCGTTCTCGAGAGCTGTCCTTTCGGCCTGCTCCCTGAGCCCTCTTTCAAGAGAGGCCAGAAAGCCTACTGCGAAAGTGGCTGTCCCCAGAAGGAACAATCTCCCTGCGAGTATATGCAGGTAAAAAGGGGCGCCTGCGGTCGAAATAGTGGCCGAAAGCAGAAGTATCCCTATATATAGGAGCAGCAAAAGTTCGCTTTTTAGGTTTATTACCATGGAAGACGATATTATCAAAATGAAGTAAAGAGGCCAGAGCTCTGAATTTATCCCGCCTGAAAGATATACCGCCAGGGTCACCAACGCGGAATCCGTTAAAAAGGTCGCTGCGCTTAGGGATGTTTTATAGCGGAGTTTTGCGGCAAAAGTCACGGCAAGATTATAGATCGCGGCCGTTAAAAGGAATAATATCCCGGTTAACGACAACTGCCCGTAAGCGCTTGGGATGAGTGTGAATACAAAAAGCCATCCCAGGACTACCCATCTCACCTTCCATAGGAAATTTTCTCTGACATAGAGGCGTTCTATGGCTGTTTCTCTGGGCAGCAGATTGGAGATCCTGGTTTCTTTCATTATGACGATAAGATTATAACACAACCTTATTTTTTGTTTTAAGGTGGCTCGACACGAAAGACAAAAGTTCTTCTTTCTTTATGGGCTTCGTCAAATGAGCGTCGCACCCGCATTCCGAGGACCTCTTTATCTCCTCGGGCATTCCGAAAGCCGATATTGCGATTATCGGCGTGTGGGCCCTATCGGACGACTTTTCTATGGTGCGCATTTTTTTTGTAGCCTCGTAACCGTTCAAAAGGGGTATTTTCAGGTCCATGAAGACAATATCGTACAGATTGCTCTCGAACAGCCTGACGGCTTTTCGGCCGTCCTCGGCCAGGTCAACCGTTATTTCCGGATGATCCGAGAAATATTCCTTGAATAGAAATCTCAGGGTTTCGGAGTCCTCGACAAAAAGGATCTTTGCCGGCGACGCAGATATGCCCTGTTCTTCGTTCGCTTCAGGCGAGTGGTCTGTTTTACATGCAGGATCCGGCTCTTTCAGTTTTATTGTGAAATAGAAAGTGCTGCCTATGCCGGGAACGCTTTCTATCCAGATGCTTCCGCCCATGAGCTCAACCAGCTGTTTAGATATCGTAAGACCCAGTCCTGTGCCGCTGTGTTTGTGTGTTATTACGACCTCCGTGCTCGAGAATTTTTCAAAAACTCTCTCAATTTGTTTCGGGTCTATGCCTATCCCGCTGTCCTGAACGGAGAACAGCAATACATTCCTGTTCCCTTGGAAGTATTCCGATTTAACTATTATTCCGCCCTGGTCAGTGAACTTGATGGCGTTCCCTATCAAATTGACCAGGACTTCCTGAAGACGCAGAGGATCGGCCGCTACCGGATCGCTCACGCGGCTATCGACCTTGAACGACAGATCAAGCCCTTTTTCCTTAGCCGAGTATTCAAGCATCTTGATCGTCTTGTACAGAAGGTTGCGCACCGAAAAGCTCTGGTTCCTCAGATCAAAGCGCCCCGCCTCTATCTTTGCAAGGTCCAGAATGCTGTTTATCATGCTAAGGAGGTTTTCTCCGGCATAACGGACCGCGCGGACGTATTTTTTCTGCTTGTCGTCCAGATCTGATTCCGACAGCAGATCGGATGCCGCTATTATCGCGCTTATCGGCGTTCTTATGCCGTGGCTCATATTGGCTATGAAGTTGCTTTTTGCACTGCTGGCTTCTATCGCAATGTCTTTTTCTTTTTTGAGGTTTTCGTTAAGCTGCAGTATTTTTTCTTCCGCCAGTTTCTTTTCCGTTATGTCTGTCAATACTATGAGCGTAGCCGGCTCTTTGTCATATTTTATCGGGACCCCTTTTACTATTACCGGTATACGTTTCCCGTTGCTGGCCTTTACTTCTATCTCATACTCCCCGATAAGCTTTCCGGCCTCTCTTTTCAGGATATTCTCTCGTACAAGGTGATGGTGTTTTTCGTCCACGAATCCCAGGATATCAGTCCCGACCACGTCTTTTTCTGAGAATCCGTATCTCTTGAGCAGCGCGTAATTGGCAAAGGTTATTTTTCCTTCCTTATATATGACTATCGCGTCCGGCAGGTTGGAAATGACGGTCCTATAACGTTCTTCGCTTTCCTTAAGCGCGTCCTCAGCTAACTTTCTGTCGGTTATATCCCTGGATATCCCCAGAACATTTATAACTTTGCCGTGCTCATCCTTTAGAGGTATGAGCCATGTTCCCAGCCATAGTTCTTTATAAGGGAATCTTGCGGACTGGCTTACATATAAGGACTCTCCGGATCCAAAGACCTTTTTTATATTGCTCAACTGTCTGGCGGCGGTCTCTTCCGGGAACAATGTTCTTGTGCTGGTCCCTACAAGGTCTTTTGCGTTCTTTCCGAACTGTTTTGCGCCGAATTCGTTGACATAGCTTATTGTCCCTTCGGAGTCCACCGTAAAAATGAAGTCATGGGAGCTTTCGGCAAGATCTTTGTATTTCTTCTCGCTTTTGATTATTGCTTGTTCAAAAGCCTTTCTCTGGGTTATGTCTCGTACTACAGTGAATACGAACTCCTCGTCGTCGAGCGTTATAAGTTTGGCGGAAACTTCCACCGGTATGCGTTCTCCGGATTTTTTTATGTTCTCGGCTTCTCCTGAGAAAAGGCCCCTGTTCCTCAGGGCGGAGACAAGGCCCGGAAAATTCCTGGATATTTCATCCGGCACAAGGTCCGAGGTCCTCATGTTCAGGAGTTCTTCTTTTGAATATCCCAGCATTTTTTCGGCCGCCAGGTTGCAGTCAAGTATCTTTCCGTCAAGCGTTTCCAGGAATATCGCGTCAAAAACACTGTCCAGTAGCGCCTGAAGCTTTGCTTTGTCCTGGCGGATCTTTTCTGCGGCTTTTTTTCTGTCGGTTATGTCGGTCGAAAAAGCTATTATCCCGATAACCGTTCCTTTTTTATCTTTCACGGGGAATTTGTCCGTCTGGACCCATCTCTCTCCGTGTATGGTCTCTATCTTTTCTATGATGTTCTTCTTAGGGAGTCCGGTGGCTATGACCTTCATGTCGTCATGCCAGTATTTCTCGCCGTACTTTGCAAAAAGCTCGAAACAGGACTTGCCCTCGAGCTGCCTCTTTGTTTTGCCGATCAGGTCGGCAAAGACTTTATTGGTCCTTATTATTCGGTTCTCCCTGTCCTTGTAAAAGATCATTATCGGGGACGCGTCTATAATGGTGGATATTTCCTGGTTCTGCCTGAACATTTCCTCGGCGTTCTTTATTTCCGACAGGCACAGCTGGTACGACAGCCTTTTCAGTATTTTGTACAATATTACGACCGCCGAGAGACTAAGCGAGAATAAGAAGAACAGAAGGACAAAAATATGAGGGTGCAAAAAAGTTTCCATTCGAGCTCCTCTTTTGTTGCAATAAGTTTAGAATAAAAAACGTAAAAAGACAAGCTCCCGTGTTGATGATAGAATCCAGATATGGACCGTGTTATAAAAGTTGAGAACCTGACAAAACAGTTCAAAAATACCAGCGCTGTTGACAATATATCGTTCGCGGTCGACTGGGGCGAATGTTTCGGCCTGCTCGGGCCCAACGGTGCGGGAAAGACAACTACCGTCAATATGCTCTCCACTCTTTTGAAGCCCACTTCCGGCAGGGCTCTTATAGCGGGATATGATGTCGGCACGCAAAAGAACCGGGTAAGGTCCAGCATCGGCATGGTATTCCAGGAGCCCGCTCTTGATTCTAAACTTACCGGCAGAGAGAACCTTGAATTCCATGCGATGATGTACGGGATCCCCCCGCGATCATATAAAAAAAGCATTTCCGAACTTTTGAGCCTGGTCGAACTGTCGGAAAAAGCGGATACGCTGGTCCAAAATTATTCCGGCGGCATGAAGCGCAGGCTTGAGATAGCCAGAGGCCTTATACAAAAACCGAAGGTCCTTTTTCTTGATGAGCCTACGCTGGGACTGGATTCTCAGACCAGAAGACGCATATGGGATTATGTAAAAGGGTTATTGTCGGAGAAGAATATTTCCATAATACTTACTACCCACTATATGGAAGAAGCGGACTTTCTGTGCGACAGGATAGCCATAATAGACAGCGGCAGGATAATAGCTCTCGGCACGCCGAAGGAACTTAAGGACAGCCAGGGCGGCGATGTCCTGACGCTTGAGGTTGAAAGCGCGAGCGAAACTTTCACGAAGGCCCTGTCGGCCATGGCCGGCATAAGGTCCATAAAAGAACATCAGGAATGTCAGAAGTGTCTTGCTGTCACTCTTGAGAGAGCCGAAACTAAGATCCCTGAAGTCCTAAGGATAGCACAGGATTTTTCAGTAAAGGTCCTTTCGGTGAACGTTCATAAGATAAGCCTGGAGGACGTGTTCCTGAATTACACAGGAAGGACGATCAAGAATACCGAAGAAAGAGAAAAAGTCTGGTAATGATAGAACTAAGAGCGATCTACATATTGTGGCTGAGGGAAATGAAAAAACTCTCGAGGGCTAAAGAACGAATATTCGGTTCTCTGGCGATGCCTTTGATGTTCCTGGCCTTTCTGGGTATGGGATTCAAGAGCACGGCTATTCCCGGTCTTGAGCATAATATAAGTTATATAAGCTTTTTGGTCCCTGGTGTTATAGGTCTAAATATTCTGTTCGGTTCAATGTTTTCCGGCATATCAGTCCTCTGGGACAGGGAATTCGGCTTTTTGAAAGAGATAATGGTAGCCCCTGTAAGCAGAACATCAATAGCGCTCGGACGCGTTGCGGGCGGCATGACCATGGTGATCATACAAGGCACTCTCCTGTTGCTTTTGTCGTTTATTTTTCACTTTTCCATGGGGCCAGATTTTTCAGCTTTGAGAATGCTTGTCGGGATAGCTTCTATGTATGCGTTCATGGTGTTAATGTCGATAACGTTCGTTTCCCTGGGGCTTTCTTTTGCTTCGAATATGAGGGATGCCCAAGGGTTCGATCTTATAATAAATTTCGTTATGTTCCCGCTGTTCTTTGTTTCCGGAGCTCTTGCGCCTATATCAAACCTTCCGGGATGGCTAAGGTTCTTTTGCTATTTGAACCCGCTGACCTACGGGGTAGACGGCATAAGGGCTTCCTTGACGCAGTATTCTGTCATGCCGCTGTATCTTGACCTTTTTGTGTGTGTTCTTGTGGCTTTCGGCATGCTCTCGCTTGCGTCTTATTTCTTTGAGAGAAGCGACAGCGTCTAAGAAAAAATTCTGATATAATTCAGTTATGAGCCAGACAATAACGGAAAAGATATTAGCGGCGCACTGCGGCAAAAAAGAGGTCCATCCGGGCGAGTTCATCGAAGCGGATGTTGATATAGTCCTGGGTAACGATATAACAGCGCCTCCCGCGATAAAAGAGTTTGAAAAATTCGGCATAAAGAAAGTCTTCAACAAAGACAGGATAATGCTTGTTCCCGATCATTTCACCCCGAATAAGGACATAAAATCTGCCCAGCAGGTAAAAGAAATGCGGGAGTTTACGAAAAAATACGGTATCACGCACTTTTTTGAACTGGGTTGCATGGGGGTTGAGCATGCTCTTCTGCCGGAACAAGGACTTGTATATCCGGGCCAGCTTATAATCGGGGCCGATTCTCACACCTGTACTTATGGAGCTCTCGGCGCTTTCTCCACCGGTGTCGGTTCAACCGACATGGCTGCGGGAATGGCTACCGGAAAAGTATGGCTGAAAGTACCCGAGCAGATGAAATTCGTCTTCAAGGGAAAATTTAACAAATGGGTAAGCGGAAAAGATCTTATGCTATACCTTATAGGCAAAATAGGCGTTGACGGAGCAAGATACCGGACGCTGGAAATAACCGGTCCTGCCATAGACAAGCTATCCATGGACAGCCGTCTGTCGATGGCCAACATGGCGATAGAAGCCGGCGGGAAGAACGGTATATTCATTCCCGACGAAAAAACAAAACAGTATGTTGAAAGCGCCTGGAAGTCGCATAAAGATACGAAACATGGGAAAGCCTTATATTACTCGTCAGATGCGGACGCGCAGTATATGTCCGTGACAGAATATGACTGCGCCGAAATAGAGCCTCAGGTCGCCTTCCCTCACCTGCCGGAGAACACAAAGCCGATCAGCAAGGTCGGGAAAGTTAAGATAGACCAGTCTTTCATAGGTTCCTGCACCAATGGAAGGATCGAAGACCTGCGCATAGCCGCAAAAGTGCTCAAAGGCAAGAAGCGCCATTCAGACGTGCGCCTTATAGTAATCCCCGCTACCCAGGAGATATGGCAGCAGGCCAATGACGAAGGACTTTTTGATATATTCATGAAAGCCGGAGCCGCGATCTCCACCCCTACCTGCGGTCCGTGCCTCGGCGGGCATATGGGCATACTGGCTGAGGGCGAAAGAGCCGTGGCTACTTCAAACAGGAATTTTGTGGGGAGAATGGGACATCCCAAAAGCGAAGTATATCTGTCTAACGCCGCGATAGCAGCTGCCTCGGCTGTTGCCGGGCAATTAGCGTCACCGGAGGATCTATAATGCAGGGAAAAGCGTGGAAATTCAAAGATCATGTTGATACCGACCTTATAATACCGGCCAGGTATCTTAATACGCATGACCCTCTTGAGCTGGCAAAACACTGCATGGAAGACGCAGACCCTTCCTTTGCGGGAAAAGTCTCAAAAGGCGATATCATAGTTGCCGGAGAGAATTTTGGGTGCGGATCTTCAAGGGAACACGCTCCCGTGGCAATAAAAGCCGCCGGTGTTTCTGCCGTAGTGGCAAAATCCTTTGCGCGCATATTTTTCCGCAATGCGATAAATATCGGACTCCCTATAGTCGAACTTTCCGCCACGGATGAAATAAACGAAGGCGATATTCTGGATATAGATGTCGAGAACGGCTCCCTAAAGAACGTTACTGCCGGGAAAAACTATAAAATAGAACCCTTCCCTGCTTTTATGAAGAACATCATAAATAAGGGCGGGTTGGTCAACTACGTAAAGTCAAAAAGATAAGGAGATCGTGATATGTCTAAAGTCCACAAGATCGCGATAATAGGCGGAGACGGAACCGGACCGGAGGTCGTGGCCGAAGGACTAAAGGTCCTTGAAGCTGTCGGGAAGAAGTTCGGGATAAAATATGAACTCACCCACTTCGACTACGGTGGCGACCGCTATTTAAAGACCGGCAAGATACTTGAGGACAGTGAGATCGAAGGCTTAAAGAAATTCGACGCAATATTCCTGGGAGCTATCGGACATCCGGACGTGGCGCCGGGCATCCTTGAAAAAGGGATCCTTTTAAAGACCAGGTTTGCCCTTGACCAGTACATCAACTTAAGGCCCGTTAAACTGTATGAAAACGTATGGACCCCTGTAAAAGATAAAGGTCCTGAAGACATCGATTTTGTAGTTGTAAGGGAAAATACCGAAGGTCTGTATGTCGGCACCGGCGGTAACCTCAAGAAAGGCACTAAAGATGAGGTTGCGATACAGGATTCCATCAACACCAGAAAAGGCGTCGAAAGGTGCATCAGGTATGCTTTCGATCTTGCCAGAAAGAGGAATAAGAAAAAACAGCTTACACTGGTCGGAAAAACTAACGTCCTCACCTATGCTTTCGACCTCTGGTACAGGACTTTTATGGAAGTCGCAAAAGAATATCCTGACATCAAACCGGACTACGCCCATGTTGACGCGACATGCATGTGGTTCGTTAAGAACCCGGAATGGTTCGATGTGATCGTTACCGATAATCTGTTCGAGATCGGAAGAGCACACGTCTGAACTCCAGTCACGGCTACATCTCGT